>CAUZSN010000075.1:0-14365 GCA_963582345.1 Planctomycetota bacterium | reverse complement strand
CGTGCCTGTTCGGAAAACAATAACAATATCGCCAACAATTTCCTCGCATACGGCGTGGTTGGCGCAATCGTTGACGGTGACAGATACTGGTGCCATCGGTAAGGTTGTCCGTGAGAGTTTTTCAAAAGTTCAATAGTATAGATAGAAGTTGTCCTGAGCTAAATGTTTAGGAGACCACTTCCTCGCACTCTTCTTCCCACTGCAATGTTTCCAATTGTTCTATCGTATACAGCACTTCCCTGGCTTGCGAGCCGTTATAATCACCGACGATACCGTCTTCGGCCATGTAGTCGATTAACCGGGCAGCGCGGCCGTAGCCGATGCCCAAACATCTCTGCAATAGCGACACGCTGCCGCGGCCTTCGCGAACGACGATCTCAATTGCTTGGTCGTACAGTTCGTCGCGATTGCGGAGAGAGTCAGCTCCACCGCCATTCGAGCTGGATGCACTGAGTTGAGCCAGTTCGACGCTGTATTGCGGATCCTGGTCGCTGAAGAAATCAATAATTTTGTTCACCTCTTCGTCGCTGACGAAGGTTCCTTGCGCTCGCGTGAGATGGCTGGTTGCTGGTGCCAGATACAACATATCGCCGGTGCCCAATAACCGCTCGGCACCCATTTCGTCCAAAACGACTCGGCTGTCCGTGCGGCTGGCCACCTGAAACGAGATTCGGGCAGGTAGGTTCGCTTTAATTAAACCAGTGATAATGTCGACAGTCGGCTTCTGAGTGGCGAGCACCAGGTGAATTCCGACGGCTCGTGACTTTTGCGCTAAGCGGATGATGTGGCCTTCAACGTCTTTACCCGATGTCATCATCATGTCAGCCATCTCATCGGCAATGATCACAATGTACGGCATCTTGTCTGGAATATTTTCGACTTCGTCCGACTTAGGGTCGATCCCGCAACGTTGAAGCACTTTTTGCTTGCCGAGTTTGTTGTAACCATCCAGGTTCCGGACTCCGCAACGAGCTAGAAGGTCGTAACGTTCTTCCATTTTATCGACAGCCCAGGATAGCACGGCTTCTGCTTTCTTCATGTCGGTAATGACCGGATGCATTAAGTGTGGAATGCGTTTATAAGGGCTGAGTTCGACCATCTTGGGGTCGATCAATAGCATTTTGACTTCGTCCGGTGTGCGAGTTGCCAGGATCGACAGGATCAGCGAGTTCAAACACACACTTTTTCCCGTCCCGGTCCGGCCGGCGATCAGCAGGTGTGGTAACTTGGTCAGATCGACGACCAACGGCCGGCCGCTGACATCCTTACCCAGAAATAGGGGAATCTGCTTGTCTTCAATGTCCTGTTTTCGTGCTTCGATCAGCTCACGCAATCGCACTATCACATGTATTGCGTTGGGGACTTCCACGCCGACAGTGTTTTTTCCTGGGATCGGGGCGACAACACGGACGGCAGGCACTCGTAGCGCGATCGCCAAATCATCGGCTAGACGGGTGACCTTCGACAGTCGCAAACCGGCTTCCAATTTCAACTCGAACTGAGTGATGACCGGTCCCGTGTCGATTTCCGCGACCCGCACGTTCAGCCCGAATTCCTGAAACGTTTTTTCCAACGTTACCGCAGCGATGCGGGCTTTCTTGGCCAATAACTCGTAAGGAAAGTCTTCAGGGGCATCCAGTATGTTCAGGTCGGGGAGCTGAAACTTCTTCTCATTTGGTCTAAGGCTTGTGGCTTCCAGACGCTCGATTATTTCGTCTCGTGCAGACTTTGTGGTCACCGGCGGATTCACTTTGATCGGCAGCTGGAGTTCGGGTTTCCCGATGTGATCTGGTTGGGCGGCTGAGTGAAGTTTGTCCACATCGATCTCGACATCCTCGTCATCGATCTCGACATCCTCGTCATCGATCTCGACATCCTCGTCATCGACCTCGACATCCTCGTCATCGACCTCGACATCCTCGTCATCGACCTCGACATCCTCGTCATCGACATCCTCGTCATCGACCTCCTCGTCATCGACCTCGACATCCTCGTCATCGATCTCGAAGTTCTCGTCTGCGGAGAATGTTTTTTGCGAGCCGCGAAAACTCAAAAATCTGCAACGGTTGACTTTATCATCACCGGTCGATGAGCGAAGAATCAGCGGAGTTCCAAAAGCGATCCAATTAAACACTCGGATAGGTACAAGCATGCAGCCAAACACAATGCGAACAAAGAGAAGATCAGTTGTCAACAACGTACCTGCCGAACACGAGGCAAGAACTAGGATTAGAATTCCTCCCGTCGCGAATTGTGTTTCCAATAGCGTCACGCCCCACACGCCCAAGTAACCGCCGCTGCCGACGATCTGTCCGTTACACATCCCAGGCGCCAGTGTCTGACAGCCGATGCACAACGACGTCAGCAGCAGCAGCCAGCCAATAGTGTGGACGTATGGTCGAACTATCTTAGGGCGAGTGAACAGACGGATGCCAAACGTGATTATCGAAAACAGAATGAAGTAAGCAACGAAGCCAAATGCCGAGTGCATTCCATGGGCGATATAAGCACCAATGGATCCACCGATGTTTAGAGCGGCTGCACGTGCGGGATAGACTGTCTGCGCCGGTGGATCAGCCGGGTTGTAGCTGACAAGACTCAGACCCAAGAACACCGCTAGAGCGAGAAGCCCCAGCGCAATCATATCTCTTCGTAGACGGCGGAAGTTGATCATCGTTCTAGGCAACTGACGTGACTCAGTCAATCCTCCCTAGACAGGCGAACCGTACAAAACGGATGTTTGCCGTGCCCCGAACCCGCTCAGGGAACGGCGCACGGCAAACATCGCCCACGACACGCCACCTGTTTCCCAAGTCTCAGGGGATGTGACTGATTTTTGTCGGTGATTCTAATGCACGGAAAACCTAGCACGAAACATAGTGGTCAGTCGCAAAAAGGCAACATCATTCGTTGACTTTTCACAACCTACAGGCAGAAGGCAGCGATTGAATGGATAAGATCGGTCGGTTTGCGCGATGGCAACCGCCCCGAGAACCAGCTGAAGTCAGATGTTCGTACCGATCCAGTCGATTAACTTGCCGGCGACAATCGTCTTGTTGTCTGACCAGCATGCAATCGGTTCGCCGAATCTGTCGATTAGCTCGACACTGTTGGATTCGGCCCCGATGGCGATTGGGCTGTTGATTACGATGAGGTCACAGTTTTTGGCTCGAAGTTTTTGTAGGGCATTGGCACGAGCATTCTCCGCTTCCAATGCAAAGCCAACGATCCAACGATCGCCTTTATCGCGGCCCAGCTTTGCGAGGACGTCATCCGTTTCAATCATCTCGATCGAAATTGGTTCGCCGATTTTGGCAATTTTTCCGGAGACGCGATATCGAGGTTTGTAATCGCAGACAGCGGCGGCGGCGATGACGCCATCGCATTCGGGAAATAGTCGAACGCAGACAGAACACATCTGGTCGGTTGTTTCGACGTGGTGGACGTCACATCCTTCAGAAGAATCTAAGGACACCGGTCCGCTGACAAGTGCCACCTGATGTCCGGCTGCCAAAGCAGCTTCGGCCAAGGCATACCCCATACGTCCACTACTGGCATTCGACAAGTAGCGCACGTCGTCCAAGTATTCACGCGTTGGGCCTGCCGTGATCAAAATTCTCATGGCACTTTAATCAATGTCTAATGACGAAAGGCCTTGGCGTTATCATGTCAAAGTTCAGCCAGTAATTGTTCGATTCTTTGGATTATCTGCTGCGGTTCGGCCATGCGACCGGGTCCGACTTGGCCGCAACTGAGCCAACCGCTGGCAGGTTCGACGATGTGTGCACCGTCCTCACTCAGTTGGAGAATGTTTCGTTGGACGGCAGGCTTGTTCCACATTTCCGAATTCATGGCCGGAACGAGCAGAATTGGTCCTGTTATGGTTAGGGCTAAGGTCGAGATTAAGTCGTCTGCGACACCGTGAGCCATCTTGGCCAGAAAGTTTGCCGTTGTTGGGGCGACCACCATCAATTCGGCACGTTGTGCCAAACCGATGTGTTCACCCTGATAGTGTTCCTGGGCTGAAAATAATTCTTGGTGAACGGGGCGGCCGGTGAGCGCTTGGAACGTCGCAATCCCAATGAACTTTTCCGCTGCCCGCGTCATCACAACCGTCACACAAGCACCGGACTGAACCAATTTGCTAGTCAGATCGGCCGACTTATAAGCGGAAATGCCGCCGGTTACGCCCAATAGAATTTCGCGCTGCTGCATTTGATACGGTCACAATCGACGGAAACGCCGCCCTTTGGGCCACCAGGGATTTATAGATCATCTAAGGTTGGTCCGGAATCGTCCAAGACCGCTTCGCCTTCCGTGCTGCCATCGACCGTAATGGCCAAGTGGCCCGACGCATCCAGGAAGACTTTATCTTGCATAATCTCCTGGACGACGACTTCGATTAGGTTTTTCGTCGGAAGCTCGACAAGTGGCCGGGCTCCACGATTCAACGCCACAAGACGCTTCTGAATGAGTGAAGAGAGTTTGAATCGTCCACCCACTTTTTTCACGATGTCCTCTTCTCTGAATTCATCAAGCATTCAATTTGGCCTCCCACAATTCAAGGATATCGACAATCTCTCGGACCGCTCGATCCAGATCATCATTGACAATCTGATAGCGGTACCGCTCCGCTAGTCTTAACTCTTCACGCGCCGTGTGCAACCGACGATGTATTACATTCTCCGGTTCAGTTCCCCGGTCCCGTAAACGCTGTTCGTAGACATCTTCCGAAGGTGTTTTTAAAAAAAACGTCATCACATTCGGGAATTGTTCCATCACTTGCAAAGTGCCTTGCACGTCAATTTCTAACAGTGGCCAGCCACCCGCGTTGCGAGCCCGCTGTAATTCCGAATGCAGCGTTCCATACCAATAACCCGAACCGTGTACCTCCGCGAACTCGAGGAATTCACGGGTGTCCCGGCGTTTCATAAACTCGTTGTACGACAAGAAATAATAGTCGCTTCCGTCAACTTCAGTTGTCCGTGGCGGTCGGGTCGTTGCCGAAATTGCTTTGATTAAGTTCACTCCTGACGCTTGTAATAGGCGATTGACGAGGGTTGACTTGCCACTTCCGCTGGGGCCGGACAAGATGACGACTTGACAAGCGCCTGATTCGGAAACCGTGTGATCCAACACGCCTAATTACTCCACGTTCTGCAAAATCTCTCGAATTTTCTCGATTGCGAATTTCATTTCGACGACATGGTGGGCGATGGTGGCGTCGTTAGCCTTCGCACCAATCGTGTTCACTTCGCGGAAAATCTCCTGACTGAGGAATTCTAACTTGCGTCCCTGAGAAGTCTCTTCATTTAGGAACGAACTAAACTGATCCAAATGGCAGCGCAGTCGGGTGATCTCTTCGTTGATGTCGCATCGATCGGAAAAAATGGTGATTTCACGTATCAAATCGGAACGATCGAGGCTGACATTGGACTTTTCCAGAAGATCGTTAACGCGCTCCTGCAACCGGTCGCGATAGTTCTCCACGACCTGTGGTGCCAACGTTTGTACCTGATCCAGTTCGTTGGCAACCACTCGGCAATTCAACTGCAGCTCCTGCTGCATCGAGCGACCCTCTTCGATGCGAAACTCTCTCAGCTTCTTCAGAGAATCGACCAGCGCTTTACGAATTGTCGGCCAATCCGTTTCACAATCAATCTCTGAAGGGCTTTGATCCATTACGACACCCGGCAAACCGAGCAATCGGCTGAGATCGGTCGGTGCGAGCACCTTGAATTCAGAGGACAGTTGACTCAGTTCTCCCCAATACGCTTCCAACACGTCGCGAGCGATCGTGAATTTCTGACGATCTCCAATTCGGTCCGTGCGCACCACCAAGGTCACCATTCCCCGAGAAATCGATTCCCGGATGGCTTTTTCAATTCTGTTTTCCAGGTTGGCGTACGTGTCAGGACACTTAGACGATATTTTCAGATAACGGTTATTCACGGTTCGCACTTCGACCGCGACATTTAATCGTTCGTCCTGATTTTGAGCGCTACCAAACCCAGTCATGCTTAACAGCACAACCGTCTCACTTATTCTTGGGAAAACTGTTGTGTGCTTCAACTAGCCAATCGAAAATGTCGGTTTCCACGAAACCGACCAACCATCACGGTCGCAGAGGACGATTACGGATTACTTGTCCTGTTGTGTGTCATTATCGCTAGGTTCTGTGCCATTTTCTACCGAATCATCAGCTGCGTTCTTGCCGATTTCAATCGTTTTTTTATCTCCATTTGCGTTGGTGAGCTGGTTAGTCTCGAAATCATCGTCGAGCGGAGCGACTTGTTCTTCGGGCTGAAAAATTTTTTCCGATCCAGCCCGCAGCGCAAATCCGCTGAGTCCCGCCAAAATGACCCAGATGACGGCAAGAACGATAGTGATCTTAGTGAACACGTCGCCGGCTTTCGTGCCAAAGGCACTTTGACCGCCCATTCCGCCAAACGCACCCACTAATCCACCACCACGGCCACGTTGCAGCAGGATGATCAGTATTAACAGCACTCCTATCAGCATTAACAATGTCATAGAGACGCCTGCCCACGTCATTTGTTCCGCCTCCAATTGCAAAATGTCTTGAATTGCGATCTCACGAATCGAAAATTTTCCGCATTCGACGAATACCGCAGAACGCGTCCCAGAGTCGAACCACTATTGTCTGGACACGTTGACTCCGGCCTGTACGATGGGCATAAACGTCTTTGCCTTCAAGCTGGCTCCTCCGACCAAAGCACCATCCACGTTCGATTGCTCAAGCAGCGATCGGGCATTTTCCGGTTTGACGCTTCCCCCGTACAGGATCCGTGTCTGCTCGCCTACTTCAGAATTGTAGCGATTTGTCAGCCAGTTGCGAAGATAGGCATGTGTCAACTCTGCCTGTTCGGCAGTTGCCGTAACGCCGGTCCCGATCGCCCAAACTGGCTCGTATGCGATCACCAGGTTCGTAGAGACCAAATCTCCGATGCCGATTAAACCGCCATTCATTTGGGAGTCGAGAACGGCTTCGGTTTGCCCAGATTCTCGTTCGTTCAATCTTTCGCCGACACACAGAATGACATTTAAACCATTTTCCAGTGAGGCTGCGACCTTTTTGTTGATCAACTCGTTGGTCTCACCCAGGACATGACGTCGCTCACTATGCCCGACAAGGACCCAGCGACAGCCTACATCCAGTAGCATAGACACCGCCACTTCGCCCGTAAACGCTCCTGGCGATTCAAAATATGCGTTTTGAGCCCCAAGCTGAACGCCGGTGCCAGAAATTGTGGACCCGACCGCGTCTAGGTAGAGGAATGGCGGACAAATCAGAACGTCGACCACGTCAAGTACGCTAGAGCACTGCTCCCCCAAGGCTCGGGCCAAATTGGTCGCCGACTGCCGCGTCGTATTCATTTTCCAGTTACCGGCGACTAGCAAACGCCTCATTCGTCCGTCCTTGCAGGTGCAGAACACCGCCAATGTGCATCGTTTGCAGCGGCGGCGACTGCAGTGCATCCACGGCCGGCGTCGTCGCAGCAGGGAGCGTCATTCAAGCGGATCACTGCGAGGATAGGACCCCAGGACTTCGAGCCGAACAGCCTTTTTCTCCAACTCTGCAAGCGTCCGTTTGATCTTAGCCTCTTTCGAGTGTCCCTCGAAGTCTAGAAAAAACAGGTACCCCACTTCCGGACTACGCAACGGAAAAGACTCGATCCATGTTAAGTTGACTTTGTTCTTCTTGAACGATCCCAAGGCGTCCGCCAAAGCACCAGGTTTGTGTGGGATCTGCAATAGCAAAGCTGTTCTGTCTTTTCCAGTTGCCGGACTTCCATCTTCACCAATCACGGCAAATCGCGTGACGTTATTTTTGTTGTCTTGTACAGCCTCGGCAATAATTTGCAAATCGTATTCTACAGCCGCTTGTTTACTGGCGACTGCGGCAGCTCCGGGTTTGTCTCTCGCCAGTTGTGCCGCTGTCGAGGTGCTTGTCACTTCGATCAGCCTCGCTTGTGGCATGTTCTTGCCAAGCCAGTCTCGGCACTGAGACAATGCTTGGGGTTTACTATAAATCTCGACAACTTCGCCGCGCGGACAACGAGCCAGAAGATTGTGATGAACACTGATCTGCACCTCGCCACAAATTCGCAACGGCAATCGAGTAAACATGTCCAAAGTGTCAACAATTCGACCGTCGGTGCTGTTTTCGATCGGTACCAGTCCATATTCGGCATGACCGCGGTTCACTTCCTCGAAAACAGACGCGATCGAACTGACAGGAATCAGATCGGCCCACTTGCCGAAGCGTTCAATCGCCGCCAAATGAGTGTAGCTAAACGGTGGACCAAGGTAGGCAACACGCAGCATCTTCACGTCTCGTCGTGCCGCGCTGATGATCTCGCGAAACACCCCTCTGACTGCATGAATGGGCAAGGGACCTGGGTTCGCCCTATCCAATTCAATCCACAAATCATCGTCACCCCGTGGATCGAACACGGCTTCGTGTGGGCTGGGCTGGCTCTGAAGCAGCTTTGTTGTGGCGGCGGCCCGCATGTTGATGAGTTTTAGGATTTCTCGATCAAGTCGCTGGATCTGTGTAGCCGACAGGGTCGCTTTTTTCTTCTGCATCGGTCGGCGAGCAATTTTCTTTTGCGACATTTTTGGACCATTTTTTTTCTTGACTGCTCTTGTGGATGCAGTCGACCGAGCCCCTTTTTTTGTGGGTCGTTTCTTTTTTCTAGAGAGCTGTTTTTTTGCCATGGCAGCCTTTCAGACGAAATGTCACCATTTTGATATACTGCCCACCGAGGGAAGCTCAAAACACATCTCGGAAATTCTCGCCGTGGGCGAACAGATGGGCATTCTTTAAGTATTTTAATAACAGGAACTTGTGACCATCACACGGATACAAATGGTCATTATTTTTCGAACCAATTAGAAATGATGAATTCCGGAACAAATCGTGGACAATTGTTGTACAGGGCCAGCTTTTCACTGTCAAGCAGTCGGAAAACTATGGAAATCAAGACTGTTAAGCTTCTGCCAATTTGGCATACGCCAAAAAATGAGGATTGGTTATTGTAGTTGTGTCAATATGGCAGAGGCCAAGCCGCCTGATTTGGGATCGTTCAAAGTGTATGATTCGCATCACAGTTGAATGCTGTGACTTACACCAATCGAGATGAACGCAAATTGCGATGGCATGCACTTTGCTCGATGAATTCGACTGTTGTTGATAACTTGAATCCAATTGGTTGGTTGCAAATTCTGTGGGCTGAATTTGACCCCGCTACATCAAGCTGACTAATATTCGCGGGGAACAAATTCGAAACATTCCCCATACGCTACAGTTAGGAGTATTGAAATGGGTGTTGAAATTGAGAAGGTGATTGGCATCGACCTCGGTACAACCAATTCGGTTGTTTCCGTCATGGAAGCTGGGGAAGCGAAAGTAATCGCTAACCTAGAAGGAAACCGCATTACGCCGAGTATTGTTGCCTTCACCGATAAAGGCGAAACGCTCGTCGGTGAGCCGGCCAAACGTCAGGCTGTGACAAATCCGAAGAATACGATCTATTCTGTCAAGCGATTTATGGGCCGTAGGCACAACGAGGTCCAATCTTTAGAGGAAATCGTTCCCTACAAAATCATCGGTGGGACGACTGACTACGTGAAAGTCGAAGCTAGCGGAAAAGAATACACTCCTCCCGAAATTTCCGCATTAACCCTTCGAAAGCTGAAGGAAGCTGCTGAAAGTTACTTGGGCCACAAGATTAATAAGGCGGTGATCACGGTACCCGCCTATTTCAATGATGCACAGCGTCAGGCCACAAAGGACGCAGGCCAAATTGCGGGTCTGGAAGTCAGTCGAATTATCAACGAGCCGACGGCGGCTTCGTTGGCATACGGACTGGACAAGAAGGACGAGGAAAAGATTGCCGTATTTGACCTGGGTGGTGGAACGTTCGATATATCGATTTTGGAAGTTGGTGACGAATTAGTCGAGGTCTTGAGCACCAACGGTGACACACGCCTTGGCGGCGACGATTTCGATGAGGAGTTGATCAAACACATTGCAAACAAGTTTCAGTCCGAGCAAGGGATCGACCTGCGTCAGGATGCAATGGCGCTGCAACGACTTCGGGAGGCAGCGGAAAAAGCCAAAAAGGAACTGTCATCGGCGCAGACGACTGACATCAATCTCCCGTTCATCACGGCCGATGCTAGTGGTGCCAAGCATTTGCAAATGAATGTGACGAGGTCCGACTTTGAACGTCTGGTCGATCCGTTGGTGGAACGTTGTCGCCGTCCCGCCGAAATGGCGCTGAGAGATGCAAAGCTAAAACCTAATGACATTGACGAGGTTGTGCTGGTCGGCGGCTCCACGCGAATGCCGAAGGTTCAAGAGTTGGTCAAGCAGATGTTTGGCAAAGAACCACACAAAGGCGTCAACCCGGACGAAGTAGTTTCTGTGGGTGCGGCCATTCAAGGCGGGATTATTTCCGGAGAAGTCGGCGAAGTCGTTTTGCTGGATGTGACGCCGCTGTCGTTGGGAATCGAGACGGAAGGCGGCATTATGACGCCGCTTGTCGAACGGAACACGACCATTCCGACGACGAAGAAGGAAACTTTTTCGACAGCCGCCCCTAACCAGACGGCTGTCACAGTTCGTGTTTTTCAGGGTGAACGTCAGATGGCCGTCGACAACCGGTTGCTCGGCCAGTTTAACTTGGAAGGTATTCCGCCAGCGCCTCGCGGGCTTCCGCAAATCGAAGTCGAGTTCGATATCGACGTTAACGGAATCTTGAACGTTCGAGCTAAGGACAAAGCGACTGAAAAGGAGCAGTCGGTTCGAATTGAGGATTCCAGCGGCCTGGATGACACTGAGATCGAGCGCATGCGGAAGGAGGCAGAAACGCACGCTGACGAAGACAAGCGAAAACGCGAATTGGCTGAAGCTCACAATAACGGTTCGCGGATGGTGGACGAGACCGAAAAGCTGATGAAGGAACACTTCGACACATTGGATGATGCCTCGAAGTCGGCCATCGAAACGTCGTTGAACAAAGTCAAAGAAGCGATCAAAGGCGATGACGTCGTCGAGATCAATAGCGCCATCGAAGAGTTGACTCAGGCCACACATGCCCTGTCGAAGCATATGTACGAATCTGTCGCACAGCAGGCAGAAGCCGCAACGAACGCCGATCAGCCGAAACCCGAAGAAGCCTCAGGTGGCACGGACGAGGATGTCATTGATGCTGAGTTCGAAAAGAAGGAATAGCGAGCCAAGCGGTGATCAGTTGCGTTGATTGTCACCCGAGTTAGTCTGGTGGCGCTTTCGAACGTCGCATTGAGCATGGGTTGCCAACAAAAGGCTCCCGGTCGAAGGAGGTTTGGATTATCCACTGTGCGCTGGTATGCAAGCCGCGCTAATCCGGGAGTAAGATTATGGTATTCCAATTCGACAAATTAACTGTCAAAGCTCAGGAAGCCATTCAATACGCCCAACACGAAGCGGAGGAGCGGAGCCACCAACAATTGCTACCGCTGCACCTATTGAAGGCGCTGCTCGACGAAGACCATGGTGTTGTTCGACTTCTTCTGGAAAAAATTGGTGCAAATTTCGGTCAGCTTCAATCCATGATCGACAGCGAGTTGGCACGTATTCCGCAAGTCTCCGGAGCGGGTGCACAGTTGATCACTAGTTCAGTGGTCATGCAGGTTTTGGAAGCTTCCCGAACCGTGGCCGGCCAGATGAAGGATTCGTTCGTCTCGACCGAACATTTACTATTAGCTCTGACGAAGATGGATGACCAAGCAAAACGCTTGCTGGCATTGGGTGGCGTTGAAGAACAAGACGTGTTGAGTGCTCTGCAGGCGATCCGTGGAGGCCAGCAGGTCACGGATCAAATGCCGGAAGACAAATATCAGGCACTGAAGCGTTATGGAAAGAATTTGGTCGAGCTGGCTCAGCAGGGAACGATTGACCCTGTGATCGGTCGCGATCCGGAAATCCGCCGTATCGTGCAAGTTCTGTCGCGACGACGAAAGAATAATCCGGTGTTGATTGGCGAACCGGGTGTTGGCAAAACCGCTATTGTCGAAGGTTTGGCACATCGCATTGTCCTCGGTGACATCCCTCAGAATCTAAAAAACAAAGATGTCATCGCACTAGATATGGGCGCGTTGATCGCCGGAGCCAAATATCGCGGCGAATTCGAAGATCGACTGAAAGCGGTACTGCGCGAAGTTCAGCATGCCGAAGGCCAGGTAATCTTGTTCATCGACGAGCTTCATACGGTCGTCGGGGCTGGTGCGGCCGAAGGGGCAATGGATGCATCAAACTTGCTCAAGCCTGCCTTGGCGCGAGGAGATCTACACTGTATCGGAGTTACGACTCTGGATGAATACCGCAAGTACATTGAAAAAGATCCTGCACTAGAACGACGATTCCAGCCAGTGATGGTTCAGGAACCAAATGTTGAAGACACAATTTCAATTCTACGTGGATTGAAAGAGCGGTACGAATCGCATCACGGAGTCCGCATAACGGATGACGCGCTGATTTCTGCCGCCACGCTATCTGACAGGTATATTAACGATCGATTTCTGCCAGATAAGGCGATTGACCTGGTGGATGAGTCGGCTAGCCAGTTGCGCATGGAGATCGACTCGATGCCAGCCGAAATCGACGAAGCGACTCGGCAACTGACGCGGATGCAGATCGAAGCTACCGCATTGGCGAACGAGAACAGTGCCGAGAGTCAACAACGATTGAAAGAGTTGAAACGACAAATTGCCGATCGAGAAGAATCGGCTAATCGGTTGAAAACCAAGTGGGAGACTGAAAAAGAAGCCTTGTCTCGACTGCAACCGCTGAAAGAAGAAATCGACCGACTGCGCACCAACTATGAGCAAGCCTTTAATAAGGCTCGAAACACAAACTTAAACGAAGACTACATCACCGCGCAGCAGGCCGAACAAAAATTGCGTGAAATCGAAATTCAACTTGAAGAGCTGGAGCAGCAGTTCTCGGAAAGTAGCACATCTGGAGACGAACGAATTTTGCGAGAAGAGGTGCTCTCGGAAGACATTGCCAAGGTCATCAGCGCGTGGACAGGAATCCCCGTGTCTCGCATGCTTCAGAGTGAGCGGGAGAAGCTGCTCCAGATGGAACAGGCAATCCACAGGAGACTGATTAACCAGCAGGAGGCCGTTACGTCTGTTGCGAACGCTGTACGCCGTTCACGCTCTGGGTTACAGGAACTCAACCGGCCGATTGGGACATTTCTCTTTCTGGGTCCAACGGGAGTTGGGAAGACCGAATTGTGTAAAGCACTAGCTGATTTTCTATTCGATGACGACCGAGCCATGGTCCGTATTGACATGAGCGAATTCATGGAACGACATTCGGTGGCCCGGTTGATCGGTGCTCCCCCCGGGTACATCGGTTATGAAGAAGGTGGTCGGTTGACCGAAGCGGTTCGACGGCATCCGTACTGTGTCATTTTGTTGGACGAGATCGAGAAGGCGCATCGGGACGTATTTAACATCCTATTGCAGATTCTTGACGATGGCCGTTTGACCGACGGACATGGACGCACGGTCAATTTTTCCAATACGATCGTTGCCATGACTTCGAACGTTGGTGGCCAAACGATTATCGACTTAGCTGGCAAGGAACACGAAAAAGATATCAATGTTCGTGTGTTGGATGCGTTGCGGCGCAAGTTTCTGCCAGAATTTTTGAATCGGATTGATGAAGTGATTGTGTTCCACCCGCTTGGAAAGGAGGAAATTCGCCAGATTGTCGATTTGCAATTACAAAAGCTCAGCGGTCAGTTGGCAGAAAATGGTTACGCATTAGAAGTTACCGATGCGGCCAGACAGCTGCTGGCCGACGAAGGTTACGACCCGGCCTACGGCGCACGACCGTTGAAGCGCACTATTCAACAGAAGTTGCAAAACGAGTTGGCCAACCAGATCCTTTCAGGGGAACATTTAGAGGGAAGCACAATTCGGATCGATGCGTGCGACGGAGAGTTCTCATTTGCGAATGTAGCAATATCATCCTGATTCGTAGTGCAATTCATTAGCTCATGAATGAGAGCAAAGTCGATGTTGTTCGCACAGTTTTTAGAAGTCGGAGAGTTTTCTCAGAATTCCTGTTGTAAGACGATGCGGAGAAATCATTTTTATAGTCCTTAGCTGCGCAATGGGGAGATTATCAATCGACGGGCAGATCGGTACCCGAATATTCTGTCCGTATTCAGTTGCAGCAAGCACAATGGGTACTGTTGCTACGTGATGCAACTTATGAACGGAATGAGTTTGGATTAAATCATCGACTGGTCAAGTTGTTTACGTCGACCACACATCCAGT
>CAUZSN010000074.1:0-14727 GCA_963582345.1 Planctomycetota bacterium | reverse complement strand
GTTACGGTTTCGTGGACTGGGTTGCTGGGAACTGTAATGCATAGGAGATCGCGTTGTGCTTGACGCATACGCAGATCGATGGGCCTTGGTCACAGGAGCCTCATCGGGAATTGGTGCCGCATTTGCGCAACGGCTGGCGGCGCGTGGGATGCACCTAATCTTGACCGCACGGCGACGAGAACGGATGGAAGAACTCGCCAAGGATCTCGACACACGTCACGGTACGAAATCGGCAATCATCGTCGCCGACCTTAGCGATCCAACAGCCCCAAAACAATTGTTCGACGAAGTTAAAAGTCGCGGAAATACGATCGAACTTTTGGTCAACAATGCGGGATTTGGATTTGTCGGAGAAGTGAGCGACACCGACGTCGACCACATGCTCCGGATGACTCGCCTGAATATCGGAGCTACGATCGATCTGACCTACCGTATCCTGCCGGGAATGTTGGACCGCGGTCACGGCGCAATCATCAACGTCTCGTCGCTGGCAGGGTTCCAGCCGGTCGCGTACATGCCCGTGTACGCCTCGACCAAAGCATTTGTTCTGCACTTCAGCGAAGCGTTGTGGGCGGAGACTCGCGAACGCGATGTCACGGTGATGGCGTTGTGTCCTGGCACTGTCGCAACCGAATTCTTCGGCATCGCCGGCGTTGCTGGCTGGCTGAAGAAGCGGCGATCGCATACGCCAAACCAAGTCGTTAAATCCGCATTGAAGGCGCTCGACAAAAAACGTCAATACATTGTGCCCGGTTGGCGGAATTATCTGCTGTCATTGTCGATCCGATTGGCCAGACGAAAAATGGTCGTCCGGCAATCGATGCAGTTTTTTCGACCGAAACGGAAAAAAGACGACGCGAAAGAAGCGTAGATTGTGTTTGTGGATTTCTGTCTAGCCGAAGAGATTCGGGATGACATTACCTCCATCGACAATCTTCATCGGACGACCCAGAGGGCTAATGTTCTCCACACGTGGATCGACGTTCAACGACTTGCAGATTGAGCAAAAAATATCGTTGATACTTACCGGATCCTTGGCAACAGCGGTGCCATCGTTCGTCGATGCACCAATCACCTGGCCACCCTTCACCCCGCCGCCTGCCATAGCAGCGTTGAAGACTCTCGGATAGTGGTCTCGGCCGGTGCGAGGATTGATGCGCGGCGTACGTCCGAACTCGCCGATCCATACCACCAGCGTGCGATCCAGAAAACCGCGATCCTTCAGATCTGCGATCAGAGTGGCCATTGCTGGATCAACCTGCGACGCTAGGGTTGTTGTGCGTTCAAAATTGTCCTGGTGAGTGTCCCAACCGCCCGAGCGCACCTCGACAAACGTGACTCCCGCTTCGACCAAACGCCGAGCCAGCAGGCAGCCGCGACCAAAATTGCTATTGCCGTATTGCTCACGCAACTCCTGTGACTCTTCTTCTAGTTCAAAGGCCTTGACGTTTGGACTCAAGACTAATCTCGACGTCTTGCCGTACAGCTTTCGATGGTTATTCACAACGATTTTACCACCACGTGAGGAAAAATCTTCTTCCAGTCGGTCCAGAAGATTCAGTCGCTGTTGATACCGAGAAGTGTTAACGACGTTTTCCATGTTTTGGGGAAGTTGCCCCGGTCTATTGACGACGAACGGTTCGTAATCGACGCCAAGGAATCCAGCGCCCTGAGTCCGACCGACCGAAACAACCGCAGGTAGATCAAATTTCGGATCCGCAATTTCCTTGGCAATGCAAGCGGCCAAACTGGGATGCTTGACGCTGCCCGAAGGAATATAGCCGGTGTGCATCTGGTAGGTTGCTCGCGGGTGGCTTCCTTCGCGATTCGTCATCGACCGAATCAGCGCAATGTCGTTCATCATATTCGCCGTCCGCTCCCAACCATTCGCGATCTGTATTCCGGAAACAGAGGTTTGGATCGCCTCGGTTGATCCGCCATTGCTTGATTCGGGCTTGGGGTCGAACGTTTCAAGCTGGCTAGGTCCGCCGGCCATCCACAGCAAGATCATTGAGCGACCCTGCTTGCGAAGCTCAGCGGCCTGGAGACTGATCAAGTCACGCAGGTTCAATGTGCCTGCAGCGATCGTTCCGGCCGAGACGTAGTGTAGAAAGCTACGACGTGTCATTGCCCGTCGACGAATCCGAACCTCTTGATGATGTGTCAAACCCATCGGTATGTCCCTTAAATTTATACACCAATTTTGTCTTCGTGATTCTCGAACGCAATCCAGCGGTGCCAGGTACTGAAAATCCCACTCGACTTATCGTTTGGATAGAAACTCACTAGAATTCAACAGGCTCCACGACAAATCCTCGAATACCTCGTTGCGGTTCTTGACGGATTTGATGTAATCCAGACAGATCTTCATTTCCTTTTCTGACGGTTCACGGGCCAAAACAAGTAAGTACAGTTCGATCACGGCTTCTTTATTATCCTTGTATTCCGACAGGATACGGCCAATCCGAGTGTTGCCGTTAGCGCGAATCAAATTATTGATCACAGGCGAATTCATCATAAATAGTGCCTGCGGTACGTTTCCGATTAGGTCTTCTTGTGGTGTCGACGGATCGAACCCGAATAAGACGCTGAAAGCAGCGCGAGGTGACCTAGGTCCGCGGTAGCCGCTTCCCATTCTGTTGCCAGGGCCTTGCACAGATGCGTCGCCGATCCCGAGCACTTTTACGATCGCGCTGTAAAGCTGATCGGCTCGTAATCGAGTCGGTGTTGCCGATGCAAAGGGTAGTGTTTGACCAGAGGCATCGCGGGCACGAATCTGTCGTTGATACGTCTCGGTGTTGGCGATCGTCCGGAACAGCCATTTGATATCGTGACCGTTGGCGACGAATGTCTCACTCAGAAGCTCCAGCACTGTAGGAAAAACCGGTGTGCGTTCTGGACCGATGTCGTCAATCGGCGTATAGAATCCCTCGCCCAACATCTCGGCCCAAATTCGATTGACGAATGCTTTAGCAAACCAATCGTTGGTTGATGAGGTCAGAAATCGCGACAACGACTGGCGGCGCTCCAGGTCATCGCTCCCGCTCCGCACCTTCGCATTCGTAGCGAAAAAGACCGGATTGGTCTTCGTGCCACGCGACGACGGTTTGTTTAAATTGGGCATGTAATACTCGGCCGATCCCCGACCCGGCTGATTATTCGGATTGGGACGGGCCGCCTTTTTGAATTCGGCCAGGCTGATGGCGCCGTCGTTGTTTAAATCGCCGCGCTCCAAGATCCGATCAAATCGGCGAGCAAATTGAGTGCGGCCAGCTTCGGTTTTAGTCAGCTTGTCATCACGATTCCGGTCCAGCAAACGGAAAAATTTTTCGGGGTTCTGCAGGAACTGACCCCGACGTCGAGATGTGTCAAAATTCACCGAGAATACTTCGAACGACCGTATGTCATTGTTTCGATTTTGTCGAACTCCAACCCGCGGAAAGAACGCGGCTAACTGATGGAATTGTTTCCGCTTCCAATTGTCAGTTGGATGATCATGGCAATTTGCACACTGGATTTGAATGCCAAGAAAGATCCGCGACGTCTCCGCGGCAATTTCTTGCGCCTGTCCCATATGCGCGAACATTAATGCTGTTTCACCATTTTCGCGCACGTCGCCTGTGGCCGTGAGCATCGCTGTGGCGATCTTGTCCCAACTCGTATTCTGACTCATTTGATCGACCATCCATGATTCGAATTGGACCTGCATAATCCGCACTCGGGGGTTCGTCGCACGCATTAACACGACGTCACGCCAATACCGTCCCCAATTCTGAGCATAGTCGTCCGATTCGAGTAGTCGGTCGATCAACTTGACTCGTTTGTGCGGGTCCGGGTTCAGTCCGAATAGGGTAACTTCACGTGGCGACGGAATCGTTCCGGCCAGATCAACGGTCACGCGGCGCAAAAAGTCCTCGTCACTTGTCCGCTCAGCAAGGGCAGAACGGCTTTGTCGCAGCTCTGCAGCAATAAGCTGATCGACCTTGGTAGCAACCTTGTGAGAACTCTTTCGATTGCCCAGATCAGCCGGCTTCGCGGCAACTAAAGAGCCAACCAACACGCCAATCACAAGTGAGCCCGCAATTCCCGACTGGCAAAGAATTTGTGTCGAACTTTGCTTCGAAAATTGGCTCATTGGATTTCCTTTTTTGATAGCTCCACCGAACGCCAATCTCGGACTGCGTTGAAACTTTACTTACACAAACTGTTGCACTACAACTAACAAACCCAGGAACGCTTGAAAAGTATCGTTTAGTTTTGTCAGAAAATCTGCGGCCGAGATAGAATCGCTACAATAGCTCAGGCCCCTGTCCTCGCATGATGTGCCTCGTCGTAATGATTGGCCTGACACTGTTTCCGCCAGCGTGACGAGGCTTCCTGTGGTGCGATGATGGCAGGCCGGTCTATTGACGCAGACCGTATTCCTTGATTTTTCTGTAAAGGGTGCGTTCGCCAATGCCGAGCAGCGAGGCAGCTTCTTCGCGGTTGCAATCGGTCAACTCTAACGCACGCTGGATATAGTGCTTCTCGACTTCGGACAGAGGTTTGCCAATCAGAGCGTCGGCGCCGAAGAACGCGGCGGTTACGCCTCCATCTTCATTTTCGGCGCCAGGCAGCGCAATGCTGTCGGGAAGGTCGTCCACGTCTAGAAGTCCATCGGAATCAAGGACCAGCATTTGCTCGACCGTGTTACGTAATTCGCGAATGTTACCGGGCCAATCGTAGCACATCAGTGCCTGGCGCGCAGCGCGCGAAACGACAGGAACGTCGCGACCATAGCTTTCGGAAAACTTTGTGCGAAAATTGTCGATCAGAAAAGGGATATCCACGCGCCGCTCGCGCAACGGTGGTAGGTAGATGGAAACCACCTTTAATCGATAGTACAGATCTTTCCGAAATTTTCCTGATTTGACGCTGTCTTCCAACACCGCATTAGTTGCGGCCACCAGTCGGACATTCACATTGACTTCTTCGTTCGCGCCCAACCGCGAAACCTTGCGGTCTTCCAAGACACGCAACAGTTTGATTTGTGTTTCCATCGGCATTTCACCTACTTCATCCAAGAACAGAGTTCCACCGTTGGCGTATTCAAATTTTCCGATTCGTTTCCGATCGGCTCCGGTGAACGCGCCCGGTTCGTGGCCAAACAATTCGCTTTCCAGAATGCTGTTGGGTAAAGCGGAAATGTTGAGCGGAACGAATGGTTTACTCTTGCGTTCACTGTTCTGGTGCAAGGCCCGAGCGACTAATTCCTTTCCAGTACCGCTTTCACCATGAATCAAAACGGTGCTGCTCGTCGGCGCGACATGCTTTAACTGTTCTATGACCTTGTTCATTGCCGTGCTATTGCCGACGACTCCTTCAAAACCGAATTTTTCGTCCAGGAACCTATTTAGCTCGGCGTTCCGCCGAATCAATCGCATGCGCGTCGATGCCTTGTCAACGGCGTTTCGCAGTTCGTTGATGTCCAACGGTTTGGTCAAGTACATTGACGCCCCACCTTGCCCCGCGGCCAGAGCGGATTGGACCGACGCATGACCGGTCAGCAGAATTACTTCTGCATCGGGAAGCTCTTCTTTCGTCTTGCTCAGAATGGCCAGGCCATCGATGTCGTCCATCTTCAAGTCGGTTACTACGACATCAAAGTTTTCGCTTTCAAGCAGCACGACACCACGCTCACCTGAGCTGGCCGTAGTGCAATCACATCCGACGCGCTGCAAGCTTTCGGCGACAGCCTGCGCGTGTGCCTCTTCATCATCAACAATTAGGACTCGAACCGTGATCCCTGACAGGTCTATTGCTTGTTCTTTTCTGGTCATTTGAACTCAACATGTGTCTTCGACGACGGCGTCAGCCGCAGGTAATGAAATCGTGAACTTGGTCCCGCGGCCCGATTCACTGTCACACGAGATCGTTCCATGGTGGGCTTCGACGATTTTCTTCACAGTCACCAAGCCCAGCCCACTACCTCCCGTTTTTGTCGAAAAGAACACTTGAAATTTTTTCGAATTCGTTTGCTCGTCCATTCCGGTTCCGTTGTCGATAAATTCTAGATAAACGCGGCCCTCGCGAAAGTAGGTTTGTAATTCCAACAATCCTCCATCCAACATGGCTTGCTCAGCGTTCAAAGTTAAGTTCATAAAAACCTGCCGCACTAATGCAGGATCTAAGCGGACGGGCGGTAGATCCGATCCTAAATGCGGGCTGATCTCAATGCGCCTTTCCCGAGCTTTTGGCTGATAGAATTCGATGAAGTCCCTGACAATCTGATTCAAATCCCATTCGACCAGTTCCAGTTCTCCGACTCTCGCAAATTGCAGAAACGCGTCAAGGATATTCTCCAGATGGTGGCACTCTCGCTGAACAGTTTCGATTTTCATCAGCATTCGACGATCCTGAGATGAATCGCCCTGTTCCAGCTCTTCGTTCAACAATTCTAGATTCATCGAGATAATCGACAGAGGATTCTTGATCTCGTGGGCCAAGCCGCCGGCCAGTGTCGCGATTTCGGAATACTGTGTCAGAAATCGTTTCCGTTCCTGCTCTTGTGCGTTGGACACTATGAACAGTCAGTCCTTCCCATGCGTCCTAAAAAGGAACCACTGTTAAGACATGTCCATGGGCCATTCCGCGACCGTTTGGCCACGCACAGCGACGATGCACTTCGACAATCTAGCATTTGTCGGGGTCGGACAAATCGGACGGCCCCTGCTCTGCCAGGACCGCACGGCGCGACAATTTCACACGGTTCTGCTCGTCGACGGCGATTACCTTCACATCAATTTTATCGCCGATTTGGCAAATGTCTGTCACCGATTTCACGAATCCATCCGACAACTCGCTAATGTGACACAGGCCATCCTTGCCAGGAGCAATTTCGATGAATACTCCGAAATCCTTTACGGAACATACAGTACCGTTGTACACTCGTCCGACGCGAATCTCTTCGGTCATCGCTTCGATGCGTGCCAAACAATCTTCGGCTCCCGACCGAGAGGACGAGGCGATGGTGACCTTGCCATCTTCCTGAACGTCGATTTGTGTGTTGGTTTCCTCCTGAATGGCTCGAATCGTTTTGCCACCCGGGCCGATTAACATACCAATTTTTTCGGGGTCAATTTTGATTTGCTTCAACAGAGGGGCATGTTCTGAAATGTCGTCGCGTGGCCGAGGAATGGCAGTCAACATAGACTTCAACAATTCTCGGCGCGCCTCGCGGGCCTTTCCAAGAGTCTCGCAAATAATGCGCTCGTCGATGCCATCAATTTTCAGATCGAGTTGAATGCCAGTGATCCCTTTGCCGGTCCCGGCCACTTTGAAATCCATATCGCCGAAGTGGTCCTCGTCGCCCATTATGTCCGTCAGCAACACGTATCGATCGTGTTCCTTGACTAGGCCGATCGAGATTCCAGCTACGGGTTGGGAAATGGGGACACCCGCGTCCATCATGGAGAGGGTCGCGCTGCAGACACTGGCCATCGAACTGCTGCCGTTGGATTCCAAGATGTCCGAAATCGCCCGGATTGTGTACGGAAAAATTTCGGCCGACGGCAGGACCGGTAGAACCGACCGTTCGGCCAACGCGCCGTGACCAATCTCGCGGCGGCCCGGACCACGAATGGGGCGCACTTCCCCGACAGAGTACGACGGGAAATTGTAATCCAGCATGAAACGTTTTTCGTACTCTTCGACCGGCCCGTCGACTCGTTGCGTGTCGCGAGTTGTGCCCAACGTCACAGTAGCCAATGACTGAGTTTCCCCTCTAGTGAAAACGGCCGACCCGTGCACACGCGGCAGCAAGCCGACTTCGCACGATACTGAACGTAATTGGTCAGCGCTACGTCCATCCAAACGAGTGCCATCCAGAGTCAGGTCGCGAACGACGCGTTTTTCAAGCTGGGAAAAGGCTTCTTTAAACTGCGCCCGAGTTGTACCGGCAGGGGTTTCCTCGGCGCCGTCCGGAAATAGCCTTTGAATGAACGTTTCTTTGACACCTTCCGTGCCATTGTGACGCTCCTGCTTCTTGGTGTTCAACTTTGCTTCACGCAAACTTCCGTATGCCTCTTCCCGCAACAGCTCCGAAAATGGGTTTACTGGTTGTTCGGGAAACACAGTAGCTTCGACGCCGCATTTGTCGATAAATTCTTCCTGAAGTTCACAGATCTTACCGATTTCCTGCTGAGCAAACAAAATTGCATCCACCATCTGGTCGTCCGACAGTTGGTCGGCGAAGCCTTCGATCATCAGGACTGACTTTTTGTTTCCGGCAACGACGAGGTCTAATTGGCTGTTGGCTAATTGGGATACAGTCGGATACACGGTGAGTGCCCCGTCGATCAGGCCAACCCGGATGGCCCCCAACGGACCGCGAAAAGGCACTGCCGCGATACTTAACGCTGAGCTGGCCCCGATAATTGACAGCACGTCCGGATCGTGTTCCCGGTCGTAAGCGAGCACGTTAGACAGGACCTGGACTTCGTCACGGAAGCCCTCAGGAAACAGTGGACGGATCGGCCGATCCGTCAAACGGCAGGTCAAGATCTCGCGTGTTGTGGGACGGCCTTCCCGTTTTAGAAAACCTCCAGGAAATTTTCCCGCTGACGCGAAGCGTTCGCGGTAATCAACTGTCAAAGGAAAAAAATCAATTCCTTCTCGAGCAGGTCCCGTCTGCGTAGCGACAAGTACGACAGTTTCAGCAAATTGTACGAGAACGGCTCCACTGGCTTGTTTTGCCAATTCACCCGTTTTCAGACTTAACGTTCGTCCTCCAATTTCACGTTCGACAGTGACTTTCACAATGTTTCCTTATCTATGTTGATTTCCCGGCCGTTGACTCCTACTTGCGAATCGACAGTCGTTGGATGATATCGAGATAGCGATCAAAACCGACGCCTTTCAAGTAGTTCAATAACCGCCTGCGGCGACTGACCAGCATTAACAACCCACGTCGGCTGGCATGATCCTTCTGATGTTCCTTCAGATGCTCAGTCAGAGTTTGGATACGGTGAGTCAGCACGGCAATCTGTACCTCTGGTGAACCAGTATCCGTTTTTGTCCGGCTGAATTCCTGAATCAGTTGGGTTTTCCGTTCTTTGGTAATGGACATGACGGCGGCTTAAACCCTTAGATGACTACTGGTTATACGCATTACTTCCGGCACAACGACTGGAAATGGAATGCGTTTGGCTGAAACACCCACAGAAACGTCGCGTTAGGTAGCTAATCTAGCAATACCGACGAAATATTCAACGTCAAACGGAGGAACAGGCGACTTGTGCTCATTGCACCGCCTGACCGTTCCGTCAGACACCATTGATCTCGCGAACCACAACGCGGTTTCCAGAGACTGCAACGACTTCGATTCTGCATCCTTGAAGAATGTACGGACCCTCGCTGACCACATCGACAAACTGGTCATTAATTCGAGCCTTGCCGGCCGGTCGCAATACGGACAGCACTGTCCCTTGTTGTCCGACCAGTCTGGAATCTTGCGCGATCAAACTCGTTCGTGATGAAACCTCCGAGTATTCGGGACGCAATTGCGGGCCGTCGGAGTCCGAAACATTACGTGCTTGAGGCGGCGCCAGAATCATTTGGTTTAATAAAGGCATTTGTGGAAAATACCGACTCGTTAGAATTGCCAACGTGATGACAGACACAATTGCGCCGCATAGAATCCCCATCGTCCAACCCATTTCGCTGATCTGCGCGCTCGACTGTGGAACGACAAATGTCTGGCTTGCCAGTATTAACGAGACCATGACCAAAAAGCCCCCGGAAACTCCGAACACACCGAAACCCGGGATTACGAAAATCTCCAGAGCGATGCATACTAGGCCCAGCAGGAACAGAACAACCTCCAACCAACCGGCTGTGCCGCCAAGAAAGCGACTCCAGAAAAACAGTGAAAAGCAAAGTGTCGACCCAATTCCAAAGAAGCCGGTCATAGTGTACAGTTCCAGGTAAATGCACACGGACCCCACCAAGAACAGCAGAAACAGGGCGACTTTTGTGTTCAACAAATATACGAGCGTGTCGACCCAAGTTCGTTGTGCCGCTACCAACTCGACGCCTGGGGAAATGCCCAGCCTTTGCTTCAGTTCTTCCATATCTGCGACCGTCGGTTCAGCCAGTTTAAACTCGTGGGCGTTTTTTCCGTTGATCGTCAGCAGATTTTCCTTTCGCGACTCGACGACCAACCGGCCCTTGATCCACTCGTCGTTGGATTTATGAATTTCGTCGTCAGTCATGAACGAGATGCGACCAGTTTTCTTATGAAGCACTTGGAAGACTTCCAGATCTTTATCCGCCATGGCTGCGGCTAGTCCCGGAGGCCGCCCTTTTTTCTCGGCCAAATCCTTAAGAGTCACTCTGAGCGGGCCGAGAATTTTCTCCGGGGCACGCTCGAATTGTCCTCCCGCTTTCATCTCGATTGGTTCTGCATCGCCGATTTGTGCGTCGGGCTTCATATAGATTTCGTCACAGCCGAGCGCAATAATGGCCGCGCCACTCATCGCTTCGCGAGGAATATAGGCCACAGTACGAATATTCTTGGATTCCAAATCGACGATCGCATGAGCCAGGTTTGTACTGGATCGCAAAAAGCCACCGGGCGAATCGATCTCAAAGATCAACAGGTTTGCTCGTTCTGCAATGGCACGCTTGATCTCGCGTAACACGAACCCTTCCAGGATTGGTTCAATCATGCCATTGATCTTGATCAGCTTAGCCCGCCAAGCTTCGCCAGCCGTGGCGTCCTCGCGCAGAGATTCGTGCAAGATGCCGTACGAGTCGGCTAAATCGGTGCGCGACTCAGCCGTTTGTTTCACTAAGTAACCGTCGTCACGAGCTCCTCGTCCCGAGAACAAGCCGATTTCTCCAGATTCCTTGATGATCCTAGTCTCCTTGATCTCCTTATTGGTCTTCTGTAACTCTTCCAGTTCTTTTTGTGTCAGAATTTGAGTTACCGAAATTTCTTGCCCCGACGGACCTTTATTGAACTGGACTTTCCAGATAGTACGATCCACGTCCATCATCGCCACCGCCAATGCCCGATTAACTTTGATGTTGTGCCGATTGTCGACCAAGCTGATCACAAATTGCCGGTCGACCGGATCTAGCGGCACACCGCGCCCAATGTCGCCCAACTGAGCATTTTCGTGCATGACGATTTCGTTGCACGCGAATGCCAGTACGACGTTATTGCCGATTACGATTTCTTGAATCCAGGCGACCGTTATAACTTTCGAAAGTTTCGGGTCGATCAAGAACTTTGCTAAACCTTGAATATGATGGAATTCGCTTGAACCGGGCGTGATCTCGAGTACCAAAATGGCCTGTCGTTTTTCTTGAACCGCCTGATGTTGCAACGCAATGGCCACATTTTTGACTCTACCGGACATCACATCTTCCACGGGGCTACGGACTGTGATGAATTTCGCCAGTGGGGGACGTTTTGTTTCGGCTTTCGGTTCGGAATCCAAATACTCTACGGCCAGGCCGGGCCTGCTGATGATGACTACCAACGCCAGAATCAGCACCGTTGCCAGTCGATTACAGTCTTTCCAAGAAATCATCGATGAGCCATCCATTCAATCTGACAAATATAGGAATTGTCTGTCTGACTTGGATCTGAAACCTGATGCTAATTCACACTTCGATAAAGATTATATTGATTGCCGAACCTTCCAGTCTATTTACCAGCGATTGGGATCCACCCAGGTCAACGCAAATTGATTGCATCGACGTCGACCACATTCTCTACTTCCCGCGAGCGAGGCACTTGATCTAGAACCTGACGCCAAAGCTGCTGGATGTCCTGGAAGCATTCAGCTGTTAACTGGAAATGATAACGGTATTTATTCTTTTTCTTGATGACCGGAGCAGGCGCAGGCCCAAGAATCCTGACCGGTGCTCCGCCTGCCTCAGCAGTTTTCCGTAGCACTTCGGCCATTTTCAGAGCGTCGCTCTTGACTTGTTGTTCGTCTGTCCCTCGCAGGATCACGCGCGTAAGATGCTGGAATGGCGGAGCCGACACAGCACGGCGATTCTCCATTTCCCAATTCGCAAATCCGTCATAATCGTGTTTGGCAGCGAGAATTATAGCTGGCTCGCTTGGACAAGCGGTCTGCACGATCACTCGGCCCCCACGTGTACCGCGCCCTGTTCGACCTGCCACCTGAGCAATCAGCTGAAAGGTCCGCTCTGCCGCACGCAAATCGGGTTGGTGGAGCAGTACGTCGGCGTTAATCACGCCGACTAGAGTGACATTTGGAAAATCCAAACCTTTGGCAATCATTTGTGTGCCAAGCAGAATGCTGACGTCGCCGTGGCGGAATGATTCCAGTGCTTTGTCGTGGCTGCCGGGCTGACGCATTGTATCGCTATCCATCCGAAGACATCTGTGATTGGGAAAACTGGCTTGCACCTCTTTTTCCAAACGTTGCGTGCCAATTCCCAAATAGAGCACGCCGGGTTGTCCGCACGCTGGGCATTGGCTTGGTGGATCTGACTGGTAATCGCAAAAGTGACAAAGGACGACCTGTCGATCTTTGTGAAAGGTCAACGTAATGTCGCACTCCGGACACTTGGCTCCTTGTCCGCAGAACCTGCACCAAACAGTCGGAGAAAACCCACGAAGGTTCAAAAATAGAATAATCTGCCCGCCGTCATCCAACGCCATGCGCATTGCCGTGTGCAAAGCCAACCCGATAGCACCTCCCCGCCGACAGTGGCCGTCGTTGCGAACGTCCACAATACTGACTGGTGGCAGCGGCCTTTGTTCCACTCGTTTCGGCAACGACAACAACTGATCTTGGCATTGCTGGACGCGCAACCATGACTCCAAAGTCGGCGTGGCTGATCCTAGAACCAACGGAATGTTCTCGATCTGGGCGCGCTGCCGAGCGACTTCGCGCGCATGGTAACGTGGTGTCGTTTCTTGCTTGAACGTCGTCTCGTGTTCTTCGTCGATTACAATGAGGCCCAGATGCGACGTCGGAGCAAACACGGCGCTGCGTGCACCAACCACGACCTGTACCCCGCCCTGTGCGATTTGTTGCCAATGCCAGTGACGCTCGGAATTGCTTAGGTGGCTGTGTAGGACTGCGACCGACTCGAAACGGCTACGAAAACGGCGGGTCGTTTGAGGCGTCAAACTGATTTCCGGGACCAAAACGATTGCCTGACGTCCGTAGCTGACGACTTCACGGATCGCCTGAATGTAAACTTCCGTCTTGCCGCTACCCGTGACCCCATGTAACAGCAGCGTCTGGTGTTGTCCCGATTGGATGGCAGTTAGAATCGAGTCGAGCGCGATTTGCTGGTCCCTATTCAATTGCAGATCGGACTCGACGGTCACTTGACCAACTTCCGCGTTAGAACAACTGGTACGCCGTCGAACCGTTTGAATCAATCCCTTTTGTTTGAGCGCATTAATCGGTGCAGTGCCACAGCCGACGGTTTCAGTCAGTTGATCGAGTCGTATTAGTTCACCAGTCGAACACAGTAACTCCATCACGGCTTGTTGTTTTTTTGGCAGTTTCATGCCGATCAGAACAGCATGAACATCGACAGCCGGTCGGACAAATGTGATGAGCCGTGTGCCCGCTCGCCGCTTGACTCCAGCGGGAATGGCGATGTCTAGGACCTGCCCCCATCCACACAAATACCGATCGGCGATCCACGCGGTCAGTTCCAGCATGTTCGACGACAGTAGCGGTTCGCGGTCCAAGATAGAATGGATCGTCTTCAGTCGCCGTGACGTTGGCGTTGACGCTTCGAGCCCGACACAATAACCGACCGTCAATTGGTCGCCCTGTCCAAAGGGCGCTCTCACGCGCTGACCAGGAGCCATGACTGGACGCAACTCATCCGGAACCAGATAATCAAACGTTATGTCCAACGGCCGATTAAAGACGACCTGTGCCGTCAGCCGATCCGTCTCGGCCGCGCGTTCCCACGGGGCTGGTTCCGGAGACCGTGCTTCCGATTCGAATAAACTCTTCTGAGTTGGCTTACTCAAGAGATCATCCGTTCTAGTCTGGCGCGCCTGACAGCAAATAGGCCGCATCTTCTGTTAACCAGACGTGATACGATTTTAAACAGAATTCTTTGAGATGATATTCGGAATCATGCGATTTACTCGAAGATCACCACTTTCGCGTTTTGGATAAACTCTCGCACCAACTCGGTCGACTCGAGACTGACGGAGTTTGATTCAGCGCGAATAAATTCAGTTTCGCCTAAATTCGCTTTAATCAGCACACTCAAGGTGTTACTCGCGCCAAAACCTGAGAATCTGAAAAATGTTACTGCGCGTGTCCGTCCATAGAATCCCGCTTGTCGCTAGCGGCACCTCAACAGGCCGGAGGGCGTCGATCGCGAGGCTGGTTTTCTGCCGCGACAATAGGTTCCATCGTGAATCGCTTGTCCCTTGACGTTTGTTTCCTCTTGAATTTACGGCAACCGAGTAGAGATTCGCGTGCGCAGCCAAGCCAACGATTACCGGTTGAAGATCAAGATGCTGGTTCGAAGTATGCACGGCCAAAATCCCGTCTTCCTGCAAATGGCTGAGATAAACTTCGATGGCTTCTTTGGTTAACAGGTGAACGGGAATCGAATCGCTAGAAAAGGCGTCAAGGATCAGAACATCGAATTGCTGATGAGATTGTTGCTCCAAAGAAATGCGTGCATCTCCGGTCACAATTTGTACGTCCGCTGGACAAT
>CAUZSN010000073.1:0-14779 GCA_963582345.1 Planctomycetota bacterium | reverse complement strand
TTCCAATTCTCCAAACGGTAAGTAGTTTGTTCTGTCTAGACCGTCGAATTGACCTTGTCGGATACGAGCGTTGGGTGACTCTCCGGTGAGGCTCGTATTATAGTTGGACACGCGTCCAGTCCAGTGTTTTTCGGGGCGATTACAAACGGATTGTGATAATCGCCATACTCGCCGATCAGCTTTGCTCACGCTGTTAACACATGGTCTTAGCAAATCGGAGAATGTGGGCCAAATGTATAATCGATTGCTGCTTCCCGACTTGCGGGTGATGCTTGAAGAAGACGATAAACAGGCGATGACCGAGTTTTGCGAGGCGTTGCACCCGGCGGTCGCGGCTGAGGTTTTGGAAGAACTGCAGACGGGCGAAACGTGGCGTGTCGTGTCGAATTGCAGCTTTGAACAGCAGGGTGAGATTCTTGGGTTTTTGAGTTTGCCTTACCAAACAGAGTTGGTCCAAGTCATTGGCCGAGAGCATCTCTCGCATCTAATCGAAACGATGGCCCCGGACGACCGCGTCGATTTGCTGGAACGCATGGAACCAGAGCATGTCGAAGCGCTGTTGCCCCTGATCGCTCAAGCGGAACGCAGCGATATTCGCAAACTGCTGTCGTATCCTGAAGAAAGTGCCGGATCGATCATGACCACCGAATACGCTTCACTGTCTGAAGGTATCACGGTCACCGAAGCACTTGAGTGGCTACGCCAGCAGGCGCCGGACCGAGAGACGATCTATTACATATACATCGTCGACGAAGACCGGCGACTAACGGGATTCACGTCATTGCGACAATTGATTTTATCCAATCCAGAGAAGCAATTGTCCGAATTCATGGAGCGTGACGTCATACGAGTGCGTGTCGACGATGATCAGGAGTTGGTTGCACAAGAATTGGCTCGTTACGACTTCATTGCGATTCCCGTAGTCGACAACCAGAATCAACTGGTCGGAATCGTAACATATGATGATGCGATGGACGTGTTCCGAGAAGAAGCCACCGAGGACGTTCATCGTTTGGGTGCCATTGACCCGCTGGAAGACAGTTATCTTGAGACGCCGATCAGCACGATTGCGTGGAAGCGTGGTATTTGGCTAATGTTTCTGGCCGTCGTCGCGTTATTCACGGCCGAAGTTTTGCAGCACTATGAGAAAGTGACCACAGGACACATCTGGTTAATTTTTTTCCTGCCGCTGGTCCTGGCAAGTGGCGGCAATGCCGGTGCTCAATCCGCAACGTTGATTATCCGTGCGCTTGCCTTGGGCGACTTAACCGAACAGGAAAACGTTCGTATGGCCCGCCGCGAGCTGCTGGTGGGATGCCTATTAGGTATCGGTCTGGCATTGGTTAGCTTTATTGCTGCTTCTTTCCAGTTTGGCCGTTCGCCGTTGGAAGCGATGGTCGTCGCTAGCACCGTGTTTCTTGTCGTGATCATCGGCACCTTCTCCGGCGCTGTCCTGCCGCTCATCTGCAGACACCTCGGAATGGACCCGGCTGTGATGTCGACTCCGCTGATCGCCGCATTGGTCGACGTGGGCGGGGCTGTCATTTATTACACAGTCGCGATCAACCTACTTGGCATGTAGGGGTCACCGTGAATCATTCGTCATTAGCGACATGCAAGCACGTTTGCCGCGACGCTGTCCTCTCGAGTTGCCAACGCCCGAAAGCGTGTCCAGCAGTTTACGGTAGGCGAACGCCCTAATACCGCACCTTAACGAAATAAAATTTCAGGTTCGTGGCTCGGCCCGGAATCAGTCGCACTCGGCGAGAACCCAACAAGTGGTCTTTATTTTCAACCTGGGTTTCAAGTGTTCGGCCGTGTCTCTTCTCGATTTTGATTTAGATGTGCACGGTCTCGAATTTCACGTCGTAAATGTGCGGAATGCCCGGGTAAAGCAGTTTTGTTTCGAAGTGCCAGGCTCCATCGGTTCCCAAATATCCCTGCAGTTTGTCGAAATGGCTTTTGATATCTTTGACTAATGACTTTCAATTTAGCGCCTGTTTGGGTTGGATGGTCGAGTGTAGGTTGTGCCGTCATTGAGACTGTCACCTCCAGTATTCCAGTGCGCGGATGCTTGTCGACTGGCAGCGACTTCGAGGGTCTCATATAGGTCGTTCCCAGAGTACCAGGTGGAGGGAACATAACTGACCGCACGCTGCCGACGACTCCATCGACGAGTGTTCCTTGATTTGCGACCACGCGTTCGACGAACCGGTACCGCGTGACAGCCAATTTGATGAGCCGCTGCATCCATTGGTCGAACGAGCCACATAATGTGGTCCAATATTTGATTAAAAAAGGCATTGATAAACTGTGTTTTCTAGTCAGTGTCACGGGGGATGCCGAACTGTGTATCCTGACGCGGGGGAAAGCAGTACAGAGGCGCAATCGTCGGGTTGACGTGTTCTTGATAGATTCCTATATATCGCGTTCCCCTTCGTCCAATTCCACTTTGTAAATGGTCCAGTAGGCCTGACTTTTCACTGACATGACTGTTTCGACCGGGGAAAGTTTCATGGCGACCGATGTAGATTTAGCAGAGCAGACCACCGCGGAATTAGAACCAATCGAGGCCCATATCACTGCGGCACCGAAGCGCAAATTCGATTTTCGCGGGGGCATGTTGAAAAAATTTTGTTCTAATGGTGTTCGGCGAAGCGGCCGTATTTTATTTTCTCGGGAACAGGGCGAATGATCAGAAGCCGTGGACACTCAGGAGGCTTTGCAAAACGATGTGGTCGAAGTCGAAATTGACTCATTCAACCTCACCAACAAAGTACACAAAGTCCGGGTTCGCCAGGAAATTGTCAAGGTGGCGTGCAGCGCCATCTTGGATGATTTGAGAGATCCGAATTTGACGACCATCAAACGGCTGATGCATGAATGAGGTGAACAAAGGTTTTCGGAAAAGTTGCATAATGCAAAGTCATAATCAACGATTCCAAAACCACGGAATAGTAGCCGCACACGATACAAAGAAACGTTTTAGCAGCGAGTACGGACGTGGCTGACGCAAACGATGACCTTCGGAATTCGGACAAAAACGTTTCAGAGCCGGTTTCGAGCCAGATGCCGTTCTTGAGTGAAACTGGCGCAGCGCTTGATTCCGACTTCATCGACCAATCCGGTTCGGCAGGCCAGCCGGAAATAATGGGCACTGCTGATAAACTTGAAGAGTTGTTTCATAAGAGCGACAAAGTAAATGCAGCCGGTGGATCGGCGAGTGATACCCTGGCACAGAAAACTGAACAACTCTTGAATCAGGCTGAAGTTGACTTGGTCGCGGCAATTGCTCCCGAACTAAATTCTCAGAGCGGGGTGGCGGCGGATTTGAATAACGCGACGCCATATGAATTCCAAGTGTTCGAAGCGGAGTTACCAGACACTCCAAATTCCGTCGGACTCAAGGTGCTCGACGACGTCGAACTCGATGTCTGCATCGAGTTGGGGCGAACGAAATTGGTGATCGAGGAAGTCTTGAAATTGAAGAATGGTTCGGTTATTCCACTTGACAAACTGGCCGGCGATCCAGTGGATATTCTGGTCAATAGCCGACTTATCGCTCGCGGTGAAATCGTGGTACTGAACGAAAACTTTTGTGTCCGAGTCGCCGAAATCATCTCACCAGACGATTTGTAAGTATCCTCTCTCAAGCGCGAATCTGTCCCATACACATCAATCTTTCAATAAATACTTCGACAACTTTTCATCCTTTAGCACACAGTTGTTCCAAGCAATCCAGATTTACAAGTGAGGTCGGCATTTTTCCTGCCGAGTCGGCAGGCTGAGAGCCTGTCGTGCTTGAGTCTTTGATTAGCCCGGGTTCGTGAAAGGATTTCAATGACCCGAGTGAATTCCTTCTCGTGTGTGATCGTAGGTTTGGCAATCTGTTTGTTCCCGATGGCCGTTGCTGCTCAATTGCAACAGCCTGAGGCTCGCTCGGGTCAGTTGGCTGAGGACGGACGGTCAGCATCCGATTCATTTTTCGGATTGGACCGCGAACGTACTGTTTCACAAGGCCAATCGCAAGATGGCAGTTTTCGTACGCAGTGGCCCCCTTTGAAGAGGCCGCGAAGCAGCAACAGTCAATCCGGCGACCAGGAAAGAACAGATCCGACTGGCTCGGCATGGTCAATTTTGGGCGCACTTGGCTTCGTCATCCTACTAATCCTCGCGATGGCGAAACTCTTGAAGAAGCACGGGCGCATAGCGATTGGCGGGATCCCACCAGAAGCAATTGACTTCCTGGGACGGCGAAACATCGACCAACGGCAGGCAATCCATCTCGTACGGTGTGGGTCACGCATACTGGTTGTGGGTTCCTCGCCGAACGGACTCAGTACTTTGGCCGAAGTGACCGATCCGGTGGAAGTGGACTACCTCGCGGGCCTTTGCCGCCAAAGTGGAAAAGACATGGGCATGGTTCAGACCTTCCGTCAAATGTTCGCTAGACAAAGTCCGGTCGAAGATGTCTCGCTGCATGCGGAGAATTTTCCGATCGCGTCACAAGAGGGTCAGACCGCTTCGAAGTTGCCGAATTATGGGTCGTCATCGAGCTCGAAAACAGCTTTGAAGGGAGGCCATGGGTAGACCAATGTTTGACGGATGCGATTGGCATCTAGAAGGTTTTCCCGACGCGTGCACGCGCGGCAATTGGATACGTGTCGGGCTGATCGTTTCGTTTGTATTCGCACAAATACTACTGTCGCAGCAGTCGACGTATGCCCAGCAGGGTTCCGTGATCCGGCCGCTTCCACAGCCATTAGAAAATTTGACAGGCAAACGACAAACCCAACAATCCGACGAAGCTGCAGGTCAACCGAAGTCTGAAGGCGGCAATTTAGTTCTCGACACCGTCAACGATGCGCTGTCGCCACAAGGTCTGCCTTCGACGATGAAGATTATGTTGTTGTTGACGCTGCTGAGTCTCGCTCCGTCGATCCTGATCATGACAACCTGCTTCATTCGCTTCGTAATTGTGTTGGGTTTGTTGCGGCAAGCACTGGGGACACAGCAATTACCACCGAATCAGGTGATTATTGCACTGTGTCTTTTTCTGACGTTTATGGTAATGGCTCCGGTTTGGCAGCAGTCGTATGAACAGGGAATCGCTCCGTATACGATGGGTCGGCCCATTCCCGGCCTGTTGCCTGGAGAGGAACCGTTCAAGCGCGTGCTGCAGAACACCTTACAGCCGCTGCGGCGTTTTATGAGCGAACAGATTTATAAGACCGGCAACGAAGATGGGATCTGGATGCTTTTGGAATATCAACGCCCCAATCCGGATTCCGAAGCTGGCCAAAGTGACCGCGATCCTGAAAACTTCAATGAAGTACCGTTCAGCGTGTTACTGCCGGCTTTTATGTTGAGCGAATTAAAGACCGCATTCATTATCGGGTTCCAGATTTATTTGCCCTTTGTTGTCATCGATATGGTCATCTCGTCCATCTTGATCAGTATGGGGATGATGATGTTGCCACCGGTTCTGATTTCACTTCCTTTTAAGCTTTTGTTGTTTGTGTTGATCAACGGCTGGTTCTTAACTGTCGGTATGATGCTTCAAAGCGTTCAGTCGACGTATGGCTGAGTCGTATGACTTAGTTGCCCGACTCGCTATGTCAAGGAAATGAATTCGTGACCGCCGATCAGGCCGTTGAATTGAGCCGTGCCGCCATTATGTTGACTCTGCAGATTGGCGCACCTGTCATGCTGACGGCCGTTGTCGTTGGTTTGACGATCAGCATCCTGCTGGCCGTAACACAGATCCAGGACCAGACGATCTCGTTTGTCCCCAAGATCATCGCGATGATCTTGGCCATGCTGTACGTGCTGCCCTGGGTCATAACTCAGATGGTCGAATATTCGACAAGTCTGTTTCGAAACATTCCCTCATCATTGTAACCCATCGATGCGATGTGACTGCGGACACGCTTCTCACCAATCCCGCAAGTGACCGAATGGCTGATTTCACACTACACTATGGTTTGGACTGGGCGATGATCAGCTTTTATTCGTTCACGTTAGTGCTGGTACGCATCAGCGGACTGATGATCGTCGGTCCGGTATTTGGTCAACCGGTTGTTCCGATTAATGTCCGTATTTTGTTGGCTGTAGCACTGTCTCTGCTGATCACGCCGGCTGTGACTGTAAACGCGAGTCATTTTCCATCACAACTTCCCGCTACGTTGCTAGATTACATGTGGGTTGCGTTCGGTGAATTGGCATTAGGATTTGCGATTGGACTAGGTGTTATGTCCATACTGTCCGGTTTGCAAATGGCCGGACAATTGATCGACCAGCAAATCGGACTGGCACTGGGTGAAGTCTTTAGTCCGAGTTTGGACATTGTCGGTTCAGTTAGTGGCCAGCTGCTGTTCCGGTTTGGTGTGATAATCATTCTACTCATGGAGCCATTTGGCGGGCACGTGTTGATGCTATCGGCGTTACTGGAAACGTTTCAAACGTTTCCAGTCGGAGAAGCTACCATCTCGGCATCTACAGTCGATCTACTGAGTGGAATCGTTCATCAGTCGCTGGTGTTGGCCGTTCAATTAGCCGCACCGCTTCTCGCCACAATGTCGTTGGTCGCATTGGCAATGGGATTTCTAGGGCACACGGTTCCGCAAATCAACATTCTAGTCGTTGGATTTTCTATTCGAGCGTTAGTCAGTCTTCTGATTCTCGCACTCTCATTGTCGGGCGTGGCCATGGAAATCGTCGATGTCGTCCCGAGAGTTATCGACGAGATTCGAATAGCATTATCGTCATTGTAATCGCACATTATGCCAAACGACGAATTTGGTGATCGGACGGAACAACCGACAGAACGCCGGCGCTCCGAAATGCGGCAAAAAGGTAATGTCGCGCGCAGCATCGACTTGAACGCTGCCGGTCACATGCTAGCCGCTGCTGCCGTTATGTATTTCTTGGGCAGTACGGTGACGCGTTCGATTGCCGAGCTGATGCACAGATCACTGTACGAATCCGGTTGGCCAACAATAGACTGCGGACTAGCATCTCGGAAATTTTGGGACATTGCTGAGTGGGCGGTTGTTGGCGTGTTGCCATTGATGTTGGCGATGTTGGCCACTGCACTGGTTATCAACATCTCACAAGTTGGCTTCCTGATCGCTCCGGAAAGCATTCAGCCCAAGCTAGCACGGCTGAACCCCATCGAAGGTGTTAAGCGAATTTTGTCAATTCAGGGGTTGGTCAGGCTGAGCTTTAGTCTGGCGAAATTGATCCTATTGGTCGCTATTGCTGCGTGGTTCTTCGTGGCGCAGTTACCTGGCTTCCTAGCGATGATCGTCACAGAACCGGGCGCCATTCTGCTGGGAATTGGTGAGTCGATTGTGAATTTGGCATTCTTGCTGGCACTGGCATTGATCGTCTTGGGGTTTGCAGATTTTAGTTTTCAAAAATGGAAGCACGAACGCGATCTGCGAATGACAAAACAGGAAGTCCGCGAAGAACTAAAAAACATGGAAGGAGACTCGTTGATCCGCCATCGTCGACGCGACGCACACCGAAAACTGGCTCAGGCCCAAGAATTGCAGCGAGTCCAGGACGCCGACGTCGTGATTACCACTCCGACTCATATTGCTGTCGCGATAAAGTACGACCCCGAAACAATGTCGGCTCCTATCGTCGTGGCCAAAGGCATGGGAGAAATCACCGAACGCATCCAACGCATCGCCGCTGAGCATAGCGTGCCGATCATTGAACGCAAGGAATTGGCCCAAGTACTGCACGGGACCGTCCGAGTTGGACAAGCGATTCCGGTGGATCTTTATGAAGTGTTCGTGGAGATCATGGCCTACGTCTACCGCATTGCTGGGCGGACGCCTCCGAATTTTGTCGTGTAAGGCTGTACCCTTTACGTGCACAACGTGCCAAGATGCCCATTGGTGTCTGCTATCTCAAGTTGCTGATCAACAACTTGTGGGAGCTTTCAACACACGGGATTCCCCAGCTGTCTGGACGGGGCGTCATAGCCCACTTCGCGTCCCCCTAATGCCAGCCAAAGGATAATTAGATCCTCTGATATTCGTAGGATTCAAAGCTCATGTCTGCGTGCAAGAAGGCGTAATGCGAAGCAACTTGAGCGACCATCTGGCTCGGAATTACCAAGGCTGTCAGAATGAACTAGAAAATATTGTTCTTGTTCTGGGTGTCGACAACGTCTTGAGCATCCCGGTCACCGACGCCTTTACACAAATGTTCCAGGAAGTCACGTCGTTATAGACTAGAACAGCTGACCCTCAGATTCTTCCATTGCGGTACGGTTGTCCGTCGCGATTGACCTGCTTGAAGGTTTTTGTACTTTGACAGTTTTGCGTGCGTTCGCGGTGTGCGGTTTCTCGACAGTGTCCGGTTCTTCGAATGGAGCTGTGACGGGATTGCCGTCGGCACCAATTCCGGTCATCACTTCGATTTTTTGTTCAACCTTTTCTAGAATTTTGTAGCAGATCTGCAGTAGCGAGATTCCTTTTTCGAACCGCTGCATCGACTGCTCGAGGCCAAACGTTCCTTCTTCCAGTTCGTTTACAATTTCCTGCAACTCCGTCAACGATTCCTCGAAGCTGGAACCTGATTCTTTGGTTTGATTCGATTGCGTCTTTTTTGATTTGGCCATAACTGTTAACTCACAATGCAAACGCCTCATGCAGATTGATGCCGTAGAAGTTTCTCTGTCCAGTGTCAATCATGATGTGCCAAACGCTTCTGTCAAGAGGTGTCATTGAACGGAGTGGTCTCGGCCTGCATCGATTCGACACGGCTGTTGATCTGTCCCTTTTGAACAATCGTCGTCAACTCCTGGCCTGGATGGACCTGATCGCCTGCGCGAATTAGTTCCCGCGGCGTTTGGTCGTCTGTGTGGCGGTAGGTGATAGAATAGCCGCGTTCGAGGACTCGCAGCGGGCTTAATGCTTGTAGAGAACTGTCCAGAGCGGCTATCTTTTGGCGGGTCGCTTTCTCCAGACTTTTTGTTGCATGTCGCAATTGATCGTCAAAATCGTCCAGCCGTGCGACCAAATCGTGAATTCGGTCCAGTGGACGAGTGAAGACGCGGCGTGAAGCGATCGCATCAAGTTGTATGTGAGCGTGCTCCATACGCCATCGCAGGGAGTTGGTGAGTCGGCTGCGAATATTGAGCAGTTCGTTCGACACTTCGTCCTGATGCGGCACGACTAGCTCGGCCGCTTCGCTGGGAGTCAACGCTCGGCGGTCAGCGACCAGGTCGGAGATACTGATGTCAATCTCGTGACCGACGGCGCTGATCACCGGTATCGAACAGTCGTAGATTGCACGAGCGACAATCTCCTCATTGAAGGGCCACAAATCCTCTAGGCTGCCGCCGCCCCGGCCTACAATCACGACTTCTACATCAGATATGCGGTGTACTATGCGCAACGCGGCGGCGATTTCCCGAGCAGCTCCTTCTCCCTGCACTGCGACCGGCAACAGCACGATGTCCGAAGCACGCCAGCGCCGCATAAGGACTTGCAACATGTCGCGAACTGCAGCGCCAGTGGGGCTGGTAATCAACGCCACTCGCCGAGGAAACCGCGGCAGTGGCTGTTTGCTCGCTGAAGCAAACAGGCCCTCTGCTGACAATTTGTCCCGTAACTGGCGAAAGGCCAGCTCCAGGGCGCCAACACCCTGTGAAATCAGTTGCTGGACAATAAGCTGATAGGTGCCGCGTGCCTGATACACTTCGATTGGGCCAGCCGCCACAACTTCTAATCCGTCTTGAATCTTGAATTTCAGTCGCGCTGCCGTGCTCCGCCAGATTACGGCTCCCAATCGAGCGGACTCGTCTTTCAGAGTAAAATAGACATGGCCGGAAGTGGCGCGGCGACAGTTTGACACTTCACCCAGAACCCAAATGAATGGGAAATTTTCCTCGACCGCGTCCTTAAGTTCGCGCGTGATTTGCGAAACAGTTTTTAGTGGAATTTCGGACATTATTCCAAGGCAAAGCCTTACGTAGTCTTCACACTTCCATTGCAACTCGTCTTAGATACTCGGCTGCCCGTGTCAAGTCGCCTTGCTTGTCATCGCCGGCCGTTCGATCAACCGTAATCCATCCTTGATAGTTGGCTTCATTGATCGATGCGATCAACCCATCCCATTGCACTTCTCCACGACCGATGGGCACTTCCACTCCGCTGCCATCCACATCCCGTACAGCGTCGCGGGCTTGTACGTGATTGACATATTGGTGGAGCGTGCTGAATGTTTCTTGCGGATCGCAATCGGTCATCACGAAAATGGCTGGATCAAAATTGACACCGATTGGTCCCTCGGACACCGACGAAATTATTTCACTGATTTGCTGAGGTGTGTTATTTGTAGGAGTCATTGAAAACGTGGCTCCCACATGATTTCCGTGACGGGCCAAGTCATTCAAGACCTGGACTAGCAGCATATATTCCGGTGACTCCTTGTCTGCAGGAATGCGTCCGATCCGGGCCGTCACCACTCTTGCTTTCAACTTGTACGCAAACGTCAGTGCGGATTTTGTTGCCGTCACCCGAGCTTCTAACTGGTCCTGAGTGTAGTAAGTTCGATGTGTCGGAAAATTAAGTGAGGCAACCGAAAGTCCAAGGTCGTCCAGCTCACGCAAAAATTGTCGCCGGCCGGTCTCAGAGAGGTCAGTTGGTTTCAGCTCATTTCTGACGTCCAATTGGACCCCTTGAACGCCCGTCCGGGAAGCCAACTGAACTGCGATTCTTAATGGCTGAGCAAATAGGCGAGTTGCGGCGGCAAGACGAAACTGCAACATGTATTCCTCAATTTTCAGTATCTCAATGGCATGAGAATTGGTGCAAACGATGTTTCCAGCGATTCCGATAGGGCGTGCACGATCTGTACCAAACTGATAGGTCCGAGATCTCTTCAAGGGTTTGAAGTCGCAGTAATACCCAGCAAGGACTTGTCGGCAGCCGATTACGAACAAGGGACGCCTGCTTACCGACATGAGTTTGACATGATACTCGCAGCGTTGACCGTCTGCTACCTCGCGTCGATCAGCCTGCCTGGAAACTGTCAGAACTATATGTTTTCTCGAAACGGTCCAGTCGTCTTGGTTGTCTGGAATGATGAGCCAACGGCTGAGACTATTTATCAGAGTGAAGATATCATCGCCACCGACATCTGGGGATGACAACAACCGGCGAGCGAGTCTTATATGCACACTGGAAGGCGGGATTGAATTAGCCGCAGCCACGAACTGCGAGATGCCCACGGCTAAAGCAAACGGAATCTTACCACGCGATGGAGTGAGTGGAGGTAATTTTGTCCAGGTCGTTTCCAGAGGTTATTGTCCGAGCCAGCCATTTCGAAGCGAACCCGATACCATAGAGCTAGTCGAGAAACGCCGTTCCCTCACCGATTGTTTGGTTTGTTCTGTGAAAACTGCTCGGCAATTTCCAAAGAGACGTTTTCTTTTTTGTTCAACCGATACAGGCCGATGCCGAAGCTAGTAAAGATAGTGCCTGGGACTGCCAGCATAAAGATGATGCTGTACATGTAGGCACGCGGGAGATTAGCGTCTGCTTCGGTTGCCGCTTTGCACATCGGACAGGCTTCTGCGACATCGACGATTGCAAGGCTGCATAGCATCGTGAATAACGTAGCAACGATAATTGTTGGGCGAAACATCGTCAAAATCTCCACAATGTTCGGTCGGGTTAGGTTGTATTGTAGTGGACGCCATCGTAGTCTTCAAACCTGGATCGATGGATCTGGCTGTTCGAGAAACAGCGTTGTGAATGCTGCCGCAATAAGTCACCGTCTGGCTTCGCGAGACACGACCTTCATCCTGCCAGGCGAGATTGCTACGTTCTAGCTGCCATCACTGACTGACTGCAGTGGGCCAGTGATAGGCGATTACATAAATCAAAACACCAGTCACTGACACGTACATCCAGATCGGAAATGTGATTTTAGCGATTCGTTTATGTCGCTCCCAATCCGCCTTCAGGCCTCTGTAAATAGTGATCGTTGCCAGCACGGGGACCAATGCAGCCAGAATCACGTGGCTGATCAGAATCGCCAAATAGACGGCTCTGATAGCACCGGTTCCCAAAAATGATTTGGACGCCTTGCCGGTGTAAAATTCCAAAGCAAAGTGGTAAACCACGTAGGATCCCAGAAATACGATTGACGTGGCGAAGGCTGATAGCATTATTCGCTTGTGCGCTTGTAGGTTACCATGCCGGATTAGCCAATAGCCATAAAACAGCAAGACCGTGGCCAATGTGTTCAACATGGCATTAACCAGAGGCAGCGCATTCACCCAATTCGGAGTGTCCATCCGTCATTCATCCTCTGAATTGGGATGGACTTCACCTAGCAAGGCCCGTCGCAAACGGACTATTTCGGTGTCATTCATAGCGTTGTATTTTCCAATGACCCTGGCTTGGGCATTCATGTGCAGGATGTTGGTAGAGTGCACCACTTCGAAGCCGGGTTCGCGATCTTTTCCTAGTATTTCCTGGACCGGCAATTTGAAACTCTGCTGGATCAAGTGATAAATCTCCTGCTGGTCACCGGTCAAGAATAGCCAACGATTAGGATCAGCACCAACAGCGTTGGCGTAGCGGGACAGCACTTCCACAGTGTCGTACTTGGGATCTACGGTGAGCGTGAGGAAGCGGATGTCAGTCTCAACCAGCTGATCATGCAGTTTTTTCATCTGCGCTGTTACACGTGGACACGGACCCGCGCAGCGCGTGAAGATGAAACAAACAGCCCACGGGCGTCCCAGCAAATCAGCTTTAGTCACTTTTTTTCCACTGCGTTCGATCAGCTCGAAGTCTTCAAGTCCGCCAGAATTCCAAGATGGTTTCAGTGTGATCTTTTTTTGTGGAGTAGGTGATGGTGGCGTTTTGGACGAGGATTGCCATAAAAAATAGATTCCGACGAATGCCGCTACCCAGAGTAAAACACCTGAGACACGCAACAGTCTTCGAACCGTTTGGGTTGTTTCATTCGCTGTCATTAATTGGAGTCACCTGTCTTCAAGTCACAGTGCTCGTAGGTTGGACTTTCCAGATCGATATCACAGTTTGGACGGGCTGTCCGACAATGTTCTCAAGACCTATTTTCGAGTGTCCTTCGAAGTTTGTCGGCCAGTTAGCCACACGGACAAGCCGACGCACGACAGACAAAACAGACAGGTCACCAACAACGAAACGCCCAGTGAAGGCAGTCCATCTGACGAAAAGTTGGCGTACATCACTCGCCGTAATCCGGCCAGGCAGTATGTTAGAGGGTTCAATTGCATAACCCAAACCAGCCATCCCGACTCTCCGGCCGGGAAGACGGCCCCCGACAGCAGCCACATGGGCATCAAGAACACGCTCATGATTGCGTGAAACCCTTGAGTTGAATCGAGTGGCCAAGCAATAACATATCCCAAAGCCGTCAGCGCAAACGCCAGCAAAGTTAAGATCGCGATTGTCTGGACGACACTGGCGATCGTGAACGTGAAATCCATTGCCGGTGCCAACCCGACGACACGAAGTATCGGTCTCAACAGAAAGAAAAAGGCCACTTGAAGCACCGCCAGAACGGTTCCGCCACATAGCTTACCCAAAACCAGTGACAGTCGCGGAATTGGTGCCACAAGTACCCCCTGCAGGAACCCCTCGCGACGGTCTTCGATGATGGAAATCGTGGAAAAGATCGCGGTAAACATGACGATCAGCAACACCACACCCGGAAAGAAGTACTCTTGGTAACTCATTCCGGAGTGAGCCCACGTTGGTGGCTGAAACGATCCTTGCAAGCCTGTTCCGAGCAAGATCCAAAAAATCAGAGGTTGGCCCAAAGCGCCGATCATTCGCGTATGTTGACGGAAAAACCGGATCAGTTCACGCTGAGTCAATGTCCAGATCGGTAGCCAAAAGACGTTTCGCGCAGACACGTCCGTTTCTGGGTGTTGCTGCGCAATTATAGACTGAACCGATGATGGTGATTCGCTCATTCCGATACTCCATCCCAAAATCGATGGCCGGTTCTATCAACGAAGACATCTTCCAGCGTCGGCTTTCCCACAGAAAGCGACGTTACATCATCGGGAAACGCTTCGATCAGTTCGTTCACAAATTCATGGCCTCGAGTGCGTTCAATTCGTAATGAGTCACCGATTTGACGTACATCAACACCGAACCTTTCGCTAATCCGATTCAACAACTCAGCCGGTTGCTGACAGTGAATTGTGATGCAGTCGCCGTTGACCGAGGCCTTCAATTGGTCAGGGTTTCCCAGAGCTACCAGTCGTCCTTCGTCTAGGATTCCCAGCCGGTCGCACCGTTCGGCCTCCTCCATCAAATGTGTTGTGACTAATATGGTCACCCGTCCTTCGGATTGTAATTGTTGTAAATATCGCCACAAGTCGTGGCGAGCATTTAGATCAAGCCCTGAACTGGGTTCATCCAACAACAGAACCTGCGGATCGTGCAACAAGCCTTTCGCGATTTCGACACGTCGCTTCAAACCGCCAGACAACGATTCCACGCGATCGGACGCGCGGTCGGCCAGTCCCAGACGATCCAATTGCCGGTTGATTCGCCGGCGCATTGACCGGCTTGATAACCCATACAAATGTGATTGGTGAATCAGGTTCTCACGTACGGTGAGCTTCAGATCGAGACTAGGAGATTGAAATGTGACGCCGATCAGAAACCGAACTTCATCCGGGCGGGTCGCTACGTCAAGACCAAGAACAGACGCCGTCCCTTCCTGGACCGGCAGCAAGGTCGAGAGG
>CAUZSN010000072.1:0-14944 GCA_963582345.1 Planctomycetota bacterium | reverse complement strand
CGCTTGCATTTACCATACTTCCATGGCTGAAGAGAAGAATTGCTGCAGAAAGCGAGGTTAATCGTAGTGCTGACTTCATCATAATTTATCTTTCAATCTGGATTTCTGTGATTGACGTGTTCTCGTCGCTCATTAAATCCGCTTTCGTTTGTTCTGACAGGTTTCTTGTATCATCCCATCTTGTTTTATCGCATGACCGAATGAATTGTTACCGTTAAGGTGGGCTGTGTTTGTGTACCTTGACTTATACTTTCATCAACTCAGGAATGGGTCCCTTCATCAGAATATAATAGGGTCCCACTTTGTCACCCTTAATTTCAATTCCGAAATCTCTTTCGCTGGTTAGCCATACACACTCTCTTGACTTGCCGTCTGATGTGAGTGTCGCTGCACAACTTTATCGTGTTTAGTCTATGCGCATAGCGTATTATTGCAATTCACATTTTGCATGCCCGGTGATGCGAAACGTTAGTTGCTTAGCCTTTGACATCGGCCGCGTGAACCATGTTGGAAAAACGACGTCGACGTTAGGCAATCTTCTGAAAACAACTTATATTGCGTTGTATCTTCGATCTGCAAATCTACGAATTTTTTCAATACCGATCAACTCAGAATCCCATTCGGAAATAACGCTTTGCAAAACTTGATTACGTCGATCCTTCTTATCGCATGTTTTTCAGACAAGCCGTGGTTGCTTGACGATTTTCCGATCGGCTTCTGGTGGGGTCCGCCGCCGCACAAAAACAAGCTTGAGACGTGGCAATCTGTTGCTGACGCAAACTTCACCTTTGTCGGGCCCCGCGGATGGTATTCCGTCAAAGAGAATAAGCGGATGCTCGACTTCTGTCGGCAGGTGGGTCTCAAAGCTATCGTGGTTGACGAGCGCCTCCGACTTCGATTCGATCCTAAGAAGGGCGACTCCGGCATCGATGGCGTCCTCGAGGACTATGAAAATCATCCGGCACTCTACGGATACTTTCTTGACGATGAGCCCAACTATCACTCGTTTGCCCGTCTTGGTCGGATTCATGCACGTTTGCGCAAACGTGGGTCGAAACATCTGCATTACATCAACGTCTTTCCCTGCTATGCGTCCCCTAAACAGCTCGGCACGCCAACATACGACGAATATATTAAGAAGTACATGAAAATGGTTCGGCCGAGCGTGCTCAGTTACGACCACTACGCCCTGAAGAAAAAATCAGACCAACCGGATTATTTCGAGAATCTCTCGATAATTCGCAAGTATGCCCTCAAGAACAATGTACCGGCCTGGAACATTATCCAAGCGCACGACGGTGGCCGAGTCCCTACCTACGACGAGATGCGTTGGCAGGTTCACACGTCGCTGGCCTACGGAATAAAAGGGATTCTGTACTTCACCTATTGGGCGACTGCCAAGGGAAAGGCCGCGATCGTGGATTTTGAAGGTAAACCCACGATGCAATACAACAATGTCAAACGAATCAACAGAGAAATCAAAACCATCGGGAAATTGTTGCTAACGCTCGATTCAATAGCCGTTTACCACACCGGTCTGATACCTACGGGTTGCACGACACCACCGTCCGATCTTGCAATTCAGTTGCCGTCCAATCGTCCACTGGTGTTGGGATGTTTCGAAGATCCGAAAGGAGTCGAGTACTTCATGCTTGTGAATCGCAACCACCAGCAAAAGCAAACGGTACGTGTCTCAGTGAAGGCACACGTTGTCGGAATCACGGAGATTAATACCACTACCGCCAGTGAGTCCGCGAAGACCCTACAAGGAGGTGGATTCAAGACTTTGTTGAGTGCCGGGCAGGGTCGTATGTTTCGATTGAAGTCTCAATTCGACTACCCCGAGCCTAAATAGAGTCTTAACCGAGATTGACTTTGATTCTAATGGCAACACTCAATACTGGACCGTAGCGCATTCCATGTCGAAGCTCTTAATTCAGTATAGTTTGCTGAAGACTGGACCCAGACTTTGAAAACTAGAGCAAGACTCTGCAAACTTGTAGTGGCCTGAGTCAATCAGCCGCACGGAGCATTGCTGCGACGTGAGCTTTCGTCGCTTCGGACAGGTCTTCCCACTGCTCGATGATTGATTGCAAATCGGGGTCGACAGGACCGTTTTCTGCGCCAACTGCACCGGATTCCGCACCGCCTCTTTCAGAACTTGCAGTTTTTCTCGGTAAAATCGCAACAGGTTCGAGTCCTAGTCGGGGAGCTGAAATTCATATATCGAAAAACGCGAGTCCACTGGTTAACAGGAAACGCCGGGAGTGAGAGCTCTCGGCGTTTGCATCTTTGTAGACGTTTGGCAACTCTGCGTCCTAGCTTCCCCTCTGTCCCATTCTCGGTGTTCTCTCACCCCCGATGTGCCTTCAACGCGCAAGGCCCTCGAGTTCTATTCGTCCTGCTGGAAAATTCTACACTAACTCAACTCGACACTCGTTCACTCAAGAATCGGCGGACTAACGCAGCTCACCAAGATTTTTCGTCGACGAAAGGTGAAGAACACGATAACATCAAGTCTCTCCAATTATTACTGCAAACCAACTGAAGTACAAAGATCGGTGGACCAGCGCCCCCACTGCGTAAATACAATCAATTTTACGGGCTTACGCCCGATTCCGAGATTTTGGATTTATCTCGGCACAAGAGTGAGCGCTTTAGCGATTTCTTCAGAAACGTCTGAAGGCGTCACTCCACCATGCTAATGCCTCGATGGAAGTGGTTTGAATGTTTCCCAGTATCGTGGAGATTTGGGTCATCTCTGTCCTGTCAGAAGGAAGCCATGAGCATCAACAAAAAAAAAACCCTTTGGATCACCGTCATCATCGTAGTCATGGCGCCCGCAGTGTGGTTTCACTGGTACAGCGGAGGTTCTTTTTACATACGTGCGGAAGAAAATCAAATGGCCCACACTCGCAAACCTCATCCTTCAGCGGAAGAAATAAAGAAGCTTCCGAAAGATGGCGGACCTGAATTCAATCGGCTGGTCTTCGAGCAAAGTCCATATCTCATCCAGCACGCCCGGAACCCGGTGAACTGGTATCCCTGGGGGGAAGATGCGTTCGAAAAAGCGAAGAAGGAGGACAAGCCGATTTTCCTCTCCATCGGATACTCGACATGCCACTGGTGCCACGTCATGGAACACGAATCGTTCGAAGACGAGGAGGTGGCCAAGCTGATGAACCAGTACTTCATCTGTATCAAAGTTGATCGTGAAGAGCGCCCCGACATCGATCAGGTTTACATGACCGTCACGCATACGATTACCGGCTCGGGCGGCTGGCCGATGACTATCATCATGAAGTCGGACAAGAAACCATTCTTTGCCGGCACCTACTTTCCAAAACGAGGCCGCTTCGGCCGGCCGGGTATGCTTGACCTGATTCCGAACATCGGCAAAGTGTGGAAAGATGACCGGAAAAAGATCGAGGAAGTTACTCAGAACGTTATGAAAACATTGAAGCGATTTTCCGGTGGCACTCCCGGTAGGATGCTCGAAACGGATGTTCTCGATGATGCCTACAGGCAGCTCAGTTCTCGGTATGATCCAGTCCATGGCGGTTTCGGCAGCGCCCCTAAATTCCCTTCGCCTCATAACCTCCTCTTCCTTCTTCGCTACTGGAAACGCACAGGACAGGAAAAAGCAATCGAAATGGTGGAGAAAACTCTCACCGGCATGAGACTCGGCGGGGCCTATGACCAAATCGGCTTCGGCACGCATCGATACTCGACCGACGCAGAATGGTTTTTGCCCCACTTCGAAAAAATGCTCTACGACAATGCACTCGTCGCGTTGGCAAATATCGAAGCCTACCAAGTAAGCCGCGATGAGTTTTTTGCCACCACGGCGAAGAAGATTTTCACCTACATTTTGCGGGACATGACTTCACCTGAAGGTGGGTTTTACAGTGCCGAAGATGCGGATAGCGAAGGGAAAGAGGGTAAATTCTACCTCTGGAATATTGAGGAAATAATTTCAATACTAGGTAGGGATGAGGCGGCAGTTTTCAATCACGCATTCAACATCACTAAGGATGGGAATTTTCGCGACGAAGTGACCAAGCAGAGGACCGGGGAAAATATTCCTTACTTGCGATCTCGTCTGGAAGAAGTTGCGAAAGAACTCAAGATGGAGAAAGCCGTGTTGGGAAAGCGGCTCGAAGAATCCCGCAAGACGCTCTTTGCTGTCCGAGAGAAACGTATCCACCCTCTGAAGGACGACAAGATCCTTACCGACTGGAACGGTCTGATGATCGCTTCAATGGCTCGGGCCGGTCAGGTTCTGGGCGAAGAGAAGTACACCGCAGCAGCGAAGAAGGCGGCTGATTTTATCCTCAAAGAACTCCAAACCGATAAAGGTCATCTCCTGAAGCGCTACCGGCAAGGCGAGGCGGGGCTGCCGGGACACCTTGAAGACTACGCCTACATGGTGTGGGGACTCATCGAGCTTTACGAAACCACCTTCGAGGTCAAGTACCTGAAGGAAGCAATTGAATTGAACGACCTCATGCTCAATCATTTCTGGGACGATAAAGAAGGCGGGCTCTTCCAGACAGCCGATTTCGGTGAGAAACTCATTGTCAGGAGCAAAGAGGTCTACGACGGCGCCAGGCCGTCAGGTAATTCCGTTGCCGCGCTTAACCTCCTGCGTCTCGGCCGTTTCACCGGAAAACCCGGATACGAGGAGAAGGCAGTAGGAATCTTTAAGGCGTTTTCCGGCACCGTCTCGGAAAGAGCGAGCGCTAACTGTTTCCTCATGATGGCTCTCGACTTTGCCACCGGGCCATCCTATGAAGTGGTCATAGTCGGCAAACCCGATGCAGAAGACACGGGCAAGATGTTGGCAGCGCTGCGGAAACAATATATCCCAAACAAGATTGTCGTATTCAGGCCTGACGGCAACGCTAAAGCAATCAGTAGCATCGCCCCATACACAGAATACCAGAAAAGCAAAGACGGCCAGGCCACCGCTTACATCTGCAAGAACTTCGCCTGTCGAACACCGACGACCGACATCAAAAAAATGTTGGAATCACTTGGTGTCAAGGATTGAAACGACTTATTCCCGGGAACGGTGCGCTGGTCCAACGATCTTTGCACTTCTGTGGTGGTATAGTAGACAAGCGATTTGTGGGTAGGCGCGTGTACAGTCGATTCGAGTAACATTCGAACGGCATTGGCCTGAAGAAACGGCGTGTGTCCAAGGTCTGCGAATAAATCGGATCGACAGAGACGACGCGGCGTTTGCGACACTCAACCTTTTGAGGACCTGAATCTCCGTGCGGAGGTAGTCGATCACAATTTACGGTTGGCGACGGACCTAACCAGCAAAGATCAGGGAACAGAGCTGCCAGGGTTGTAGTATGAAACCCATGGTTCACCAGATGCTGATCGTTGGCGAAAAACCGACAGCATCTGCGTTAGTTTTCGGAAAATCAAGCGGCCGAGATCGAAGAATTTGAGGATTCACAAGTCCAGGAATGGCCTACAAATATAGGTCGGCTGTACATTTTAGCTCTTCGGCATTCGACAACCAAGACGTTGTGAAAATCAAATCAATCCTTTCACTTCTTCGAGGCTGCTTGGCCCGTCATAGGAACAAACCTGACCGGTATAACGCTGCGTTTTTGGATGCTGCCATCCGGTTTCTTTTCGACAACCATCAAATTTTGGAAGTCTCGGCCTACCGGAATCACCAGCCGACCGCCGGGAGCGAGCTGATCGATCAGCGGCTGCGGGATGTGATCGGGAGCCGCCGCGACAATAATAACGTCGAAAGGAGTGTGTTCGGGCCATCCGCGATATCCGTCGCCACAACGGACCTCGACGTTATTGTATCCCAGCGTCTTTAGTCGACCGCGGGCTTCGTCGGCCAGTGAGGGAACGATCTCGATGCTGTAAACCTTGTCGACCAATTCTGCAAGCACAGCCGCTTGATAACCGCAGCCGGTTCCGATGTCGAGTGCTCGAAATTTCGGCTTTGGCTGGGCAAGCTGAGTCATCAGTGCCACGATGTACGGTTGTGAAATGGTTTGGTCATAGCCGATCGAGAGCGGGTGATCTTCGTATGCGAATACGCGTTTCGGTACCGGAACAAATAAGTGTCTCGGCACGCGGCTCATCGCATCCAACACGCTGCAATCTGTAATGTCGCGTTTCCGTAGCTGTCTCTCGACCATCCGGAGTCGCTGTTGTGTCTGCGGCGAATCAGCTGACGCGTCGTGATGCTTGAAACGGGGCAGCCCGCAGTGCTGTGACACGCCATGCGATTCACGTTCTACATTCATCTCTTGGGTGTCAGCCTGGATGTCTTGCAACGACGTTTCTGATTTTTTTGTCATCACTGAGTATTCAAACCAAGTTCCAACACCAACAATTAATGCGACAGCACTTATAGAAATTCCGACTATCAAATATCCGATCTCGGATCTTCTGCGGACGATTGAAAGAACAAGCCCAATGCTGCCAAGCAGGACTCCAAGACCGCTGAGAGCGATACCAACGACTGGAATCCAACCGAAAAAGAACGAGAAGATTCCGAGAACCAGTGATGTGATAGCAAGACTGCGCATTTGACTTCTTAGTCTCGGGGTGGGCTGACGCCTCAAGGTGAGGGCTTCGGCGAGGAGCTTGAAGGGGTTGCGATTTTATGGCGGTAGCGTTCGAGAAAACTCATCAGTGTCTTCACGAAACGGCTTCCTGCAACTATCAACAGACCGGTTACGACAAACGAGGGTCGGATACGATCGATGGTTCTGATGCGACCAGACTCCGATTTCAGCAAGTTACGGAAAATCTTGGTCAACTACTTCTTGTCGTCGGTATGCTGCTTAATCTGCGTTTTTTCTTGCTTCCGGTAATCGCCGACGACACCTTTTAAGGGGCAGACTGAGAATGCCGGACATTTCTTGCAGCCGACAACTAACGCGATTGGGCATAAGGTCATCACATTTCTCCTTCGTTCGCTGTGTGTGCGTCACATCGAACGTGAAGGCGCTATTGTGAGCAAATTGGGATGAGGATGCAAACGAATGCGAACGGAGTCCGCGACTGCAGTAGAAGTGATTGTTCGAACCGAATCAGAGTCGAACGCCAGTCCGCGATGGATTAATCTCTTTCTTGGCAACCGTCAGTTTTCTATTTCAATCCACAATGTCTTTAATCCGCTTCCATATGCTGCATTTCCTGAAGTCCTCAAATGTCACAATCCGCTTCCATATGCGAGGGATGTTGAAGTCACCTTCTGGTTTTTTTATCCATAATGCAAGTCCGCCTAGAACGACCAGAAACATGAGGTAAGTCAAGCATCCTGCTTTCTTACGCAGTGCCCCACAGTGTGGGCACGATGTCGCCTTTGTACTAATCATCCCGCCACATTCTTTGCATATCTTTATTGCCATTATCTTTACCTACTTAGCTCACTCGCACTTCAGCCGCATCGCATTCGCGACCACACGTCTACCACCTTCCTGCGAAAGAGTCTGAAAAACAAGAGAAACACTGAAATGACTTGGAATATCAGCGGATCGCAACTTCTGATCTTGTGAATCTCAAAACGTTGGATCTCGAGACGAAATCATTTGAGAATCGGTAATTGGAGACATCCCAACTTGAATCAGACCTTCGGTTTCTCGTTCCGCCGAGTACTTTCACCCCACGGGTGTACTTTGGTATTCATGTAGTCCGTCGCATGGTGCCGCATGCCCCTGCAAAACAGGGGTTTTTTCATGTATGTCAGATGATGAATGCGAGCCCGTGCGACGAGAAACGGCGGGTTGCTGCATCGGATTTTGCAGCGGCTGTTGGGCAAGGCAGCCGAGAAGCCGCGGCTGCCGCCCAGGCCCGAATGTCCGGTTATACCGGGCGGCGGCGCCCGTCCAGCCACGCTTGAGCCGTGTGCCCTGCCCCGTTATCGTAACGGGGGCCCAGATTGTGATCCCGAATCTTCCCTCGCGAATGACGCCACCGACCCTGATAAAGAGAATAGCAAAGAGTGCCAATGACTGTTGTGGCCAAACATATCCGCGCGCTTACCGACCAGAAGGTGTTCGAAATTCACTGGAACAACGAAATCGTCCACCGAATACCCTTCAAAATTCTTCGGGGCCTGTGCCCTTGCGCCAGCTGCGTCAGTGAATCCACCGGCGAGCGAATGATTGACGTGAATACGATTGCCGAAGAGATCCAGCCGACAAGTCTCGACTATGCAGGCAGCTATGCTGTGAAGATCACCTGGACCGACCAGCACAATACCGGGCTTTACACCTGGGAACGCCTATGGGCCATTGGCGGCGCCATCGCCTCCGAAGAGACGATGGAATGAAAATGACGACCGCCTCGATCCTCGTTGATTTCCACACGATTCGTTGCGGCAACTGCCAAGGTCGCCCTGCACGATGAGCTTGCCGAGAATTGTCCCATTTGTGATACGTTATTCGACCGAATTGCGTCGAACCACGTTGGCTTGGCTGACAAATTGCGGAAGAAGCGAGAGGATGCGCGGATACAGTCTGCGTAAGCACAGCGAGATCGTGTTCGAACAACGGATGTCACCGACGCATCATCCTCGTCGGCCCGCCCACCGGAGCCATTTCTTTTCCGGATCTGGCATCTTTGTTTGATTGTACACAATCAACCGGCATCGAAGATGCAATGGTCCCCACTTTAGCCGCCTTCCGGCCGAAACGAGGCGGCTGAACGACGATCCGAGTAGGCAGAATACTCGGCCGCACGTCAACTTTCCGACCAGGATTCCCACGCATCAGTCAAACGCAAGACGTTTGCCGACGACGATGACGGCAGCAGTGCGGAAACCCGTATGTCGCGAAGGTCGGCCAACCCGGTCAGTCGGCCGGAAGAAGCCAAAGAACGGTGAGTGATCCGAGGCTTACGTCGCTCACGCCTACGGATTGTGCAACATTCCGTAATTCGACTGATTTGGTCTGCTGAACTCAACGTTTTGCGCGCGTGGGTTTCATCGACCCAGAGCAGTTCTCGGCTGGGGGCGGCCGAACGGTGTCATCATTCTGACCGCGACGGATGGTCGGTATTGGGCCCTGACCGCGGTTGCCGTTCGTGACACAGGTCTAACCATCCGGTTGGTTCTGACCTTGAGACTCAGGACACGCCCTCCTGAGCGCGCTGGCCTGAGCAGCCGAATTGCGGCTATATTATTCCGACTACACGTGCCGGGCACACCAAAGTCGCCTCGTGAATCAGATCGATTCTGCGGAGGCGTGCCTCGCCGGAACAGAAACAAGCGAGATAAACGAATCGTCGTCTCGCGTGAATCCGGCCGCGCCAAAATGCCCACACCAATTTCGCGAAAAGGGTGGTTTGTTTTGCTGTCCGGCATTCGACGGGTTTCGCGGACAGAATCGGGGCGAACCGGCGTCTGGCTGTCCGAGGGTGATCATCGCCTGTACTATGAGACGGTCGTCGAACTCAACTAAACGTCGCTGGCTTATGAAACCCCCAGGAAGCCGCGATCGCATCGGCAGCTTCTTCCACGTCAGTGATTTCGCCCCAACCGCCGTTTCGCAGAAACGCATGAGCGAACTCGTGAGCGATGACGTATTTCGCGAACGATTCAGACGCCACCTCCAGCTTGGGTCTTAGCACTACGCGACGACTTCCCTCGCCGGGGGGGCCAGGTGTCGGCATGAGCAATGTCCACCCCTTCCCACGCTCGTAGTTGTCGATCGCGATTCCGAATCGAGGATCATCCAAAAAATCACGCTGCACACCGCCGGGCAACGCCTGCAGGACAGATAGAACTCGTTCCTGCAATAGCGGGTGATCAGCAAAGGGCTCGGTAAAGGTCATATTTGGAATGTGTCACATCAATGGAAAAGAACCCGGGAGCCGTGATGCTCCGCACGGCGAAACGTATGAAGAAAACGGCACTTCACCGGACGGGCCTGCTGGTCAAGAATGGGTAGTTTGTTTTGGTGTCCCGTATTCGACGAGTTTCGCGAACAAAGTCGGGCCGGGCATGATCAGATTGGAAGCTGGTCGTACACCGTCACATCTGAGCACAACAACGCGCCAGCAAATACTGTCCTTTTCTCGGAATCCCAAGATAGGTATGGATTCTTCGGATACCGTGCCCGCTGCATCGCTGTGATCAAAGCATCGAGCGTGATGTCTGCAACGGATTCCGAAACTGCTTCGTCGATGACCAATACGATTTTCTCATCGTGAGCAAACGTTAAAACGCCTGGTTGATCGGTGTCGATTTCGAGCCGATTATCGTGGTTTTTGAGAATCAGTGGAAACACGCTGCAATCGCAACTTCACGGTGCATAACGATGCGTATTTATTTATTCTTCTTATCTTGTTTCAATTTTCGTTTTTCCTTTGCACTAAGCTGGGCCTTTTTCTGTTGTTCCCTTTTTCCTTTATCTTTACTTCCCTTATCACCCATTTCTGTTTCTCCGTGATTGAAAACGAATGTTGCTCTCATCTCCGTCAGGCCGGCTTGACGTTTTCGGCACATGGCCCTTTCGGTCCCTGTCCTTCGGTGTATGACACTCGTTGCCCTTCTTGGAGTTGCTCGTACTCAACACCGTCGAGGTTTGACGAGTGAAAAAACAAGTCCTTCTCGCTCCCGGTGTCGATAAACCCGAAGCCCCTGTCCGTGAGTCGTTTGATGGTGCCTTCCGCCATTTGAGATTCCGATTTCTAAAAACATGTGTCCCCCCGGCGTTGTCCGACGCTACTTGTTCAGACAATTCCGCCGCAGGTTTGCCGTGTCATCGACGAGGTAGAAAACTCGAACCGCCGGATGCGTGAATTCGGGCGGCTGGAACACCCGGAACGAATGCACGGAGTCGGCGGGATCCGCGCCCGGGTGAAATAGCCGCGCAGCCATAATCTGAAATAGCGGCTCAGCACAATTTGCGAGCCGATTGCCAGAATGAGTGGAATTATCCATAGCAACGTCTGCAACATCTGGCGTGATTCTCGATTGTCGGTCAGGATCTTGATTCGGATAAATTGTGGCCGCAGGCGCAGGTTTTCTTGCGAACGTGGTTGGCAGCCTGGCACGCCGGACACATCTTCTGCCACCGTTCGAGTTCGGTCGTTTTCGTCGGTTGTTTCTGCTTCTTCGTCTGGGCCCACGTATTCCCACGATTGGGGTCTGCTTGGTGGACCGCGCATTGGGGGTGGATGCCCGCAGCGGAGTAGCTGACCTCATTGCAGACGGGACACCGTTTGCGCTGTTTTGATGGGTACAACGGAATGGGTCGCTTGTTGTGGTTATTCATCGCTGCCCGCCAATACCGAATCCGAAGAAGCTTTTGACATCAAGGCGAAGGATCAGATCCCGATCGCCACTGGTTCCACGCAATGATCGCTTAGCCTTGTTCAACACGGTTTCACGGCGCATCCGCTGGTACGCCTGACATGGCGGACAACTTGTGGGGTGGAAGTCCCCTGTACGAGAACGAAGGTCTTTAGGTGGGTAGTTTATCAACTGTGACTCCGATCGACAAAGCTGCGAGGCTACGGACAGGAACCCGATACAAGGCCGGTGGGGCCAGGCGAGCGAGCCAACCATCGCGAAGCCGTCTTCGTTCAGCCGCATTGGTAAATCGGGAGCTTGTGCAGCGAAAGTTGGTCGTCTTATCCAGGGAGGGCTGGAGTTCGTATCCGGCAGTCGGAGAAGCCGAACGTCGGAGCCGTGCGGTGCAAGCCGTTCGGCGACTCCAGCAGTCAGCAGAGGCCGTAGTACGACTTCGCCACACGCCACTGGCGATCGGAAGGGCCGAACCGTGAAGAACAAGACGGAGCTACCGATGCACTCGGATCGAGCGAAACTACTCCGACAGGAGTCAACCGATCTGGCGTGCATCGATCAGCCAGCCTTGAGCGCGTCTCAAATACGAGACTCAGGAGCGGAGCTTGCTCCTCTTCGCGGAACCGCCTAGTGCGGACCCGCATGCTAGGTGGTGTGGGGGCTGGGACGGGCAACCGTCCCGGCTACCCGATTTAGATGCCATTTGTGGTGGCTACAGTTCAATTCATGCATGCCCGAATCCGTTGCATTGCGTCAGCCGCACCCAATTGAATGCGATATCGGCAACTCCAAGAGACCTCGGATTGTGTTGGATTGATTTCGACCGTTGGTTTGTTATGGCGTTGCGCCAGCAAGAGCGGTTGCTTGATGTAATGAAATACCGCAGACGTTCCAATTGCGAATACAACGTCAAAGTCTTTGTGTGAAAGGTCGTTCATGGTCTGCACGACCGAAAAGGGAAGTGATTCTTCAAACAGAACGACCCTCGGCCGGACGATCCCATTACATTTAGTACATTCCGGTGGTAGCGTTGGGGGAACGCGAAAATCAGATAGCAGTTCAGTTGCGGTGTAGTCACGGCCGCATTTCGTGCAGTACAGGTCAAACATGTGGCCGTGCACTTCGACGAGATTCTTGGAACCAGCGAAGCGATGAAGACCATCGACGTTTTGTGTGATCACCCAGACATCGTGTTTTTCTGATTCGATCGCAGCAATGATTCTATGAGCCGCATTCGGAACGGCACCGACGCACGAAGAACCAATTTGCCACAAATACTTCCACGTAAGCGCTGGACGTTTTGCAAACATTGGGCCACTGAGCGCGTCTTCAATGCGTACGCCGTCCTCGGTGTCTTCGCCATCGTAAAGCCCGCCCACACCTCGATACGTAGGCAAGCCGGAATCCGCAGAGACACCTGCACCGGTCACGAACAGCACGCTCTTGGCGTCGCGTAAGATCTTAGCGACTTCGACGATCGCGGCGTCATGTTCGTTTGCAGGATTGACCATCAGTCAGTAGAGGCGGTGTGGGGGTTGGCATCTAACTAATGTTTCTTTGCTGCAAGATAAACATTTATCTTACGGTCGGATAAATGGAAAGCTCGCGGCCACGGTTCCAAGCCAGCATTTCGGATAATCGCTTGCATTCGTTTATACAAGATTCCCTGGACCAGCACACTCCTTTGTGTTGCATTCGCCTTCCCATCTACATGCCAGCGAGGCCCAATAATTCAGGCCAAGGTAAGCGTTCGGAAGCAGCATAAATCACACGGTCGTCTGGTTGCGGTAGAAGGGAGACGAACGACGTCAAGCTCTCCTCCTCACGGTTTACACAAAGCACGTTGATGTCTTTGTCGAGTAGATTCTTGGCGATTTCGTTGTACGTTGTTTTGGAGAGTGCTTCGGTGACATCGGTGCTGTAGAGGGTCGTGCCGCGGACGTTGCTTGTGATTACTTCCACGAGCTGTGATACTCCCGGATCGTGCGCCTCCTGCGCGAGTAGGTTGCCTGATATCTTCATACTGAACACGATGCCGTTGCAGTTAACGGAATCAAACAACATCTTATGCTTATAATTCAGGCACTCAGCAACGATGTAAATGTTAGGATTCAAACTATCGATGATTGCGATAGAGGACGCGACCACGGCGTCGCTATTGGGATCCGCATATGACGTGGCCAGTACGATGACCATTTTGGCTTCATCCAACCTGGCGCGCACAAAGGATTCTCGCTCAAGGATCGGCCCATTAACGAACAACACGTTTGGTTCGTCAAATGGTAACGTGTCGATCTGATCAGTCACGATAACGATCTCACGCTTTGAATGATCTGGGTCGGCCTGCAATTCTTGAATGAGCTGGCCGACGCGCGTGGCCGACGGAAAGTTAACAATCAAGATGTGGTCTTTTGCGAAAATCGTGCGCATTCCTCTTTGCCTCTTCGAAATTAAATCGGTGACCCAGTCAATCGACATCCCCAAAAAAACAGAAAATGTGGCGAGGCCAAGCAAGACGACAAAGAAGATCGTTCCGAGTCTCGCACCAAGACTCTTTGCCGAATAATCTCCGTACCCTATCGTTGTGGTTGAAATAACACTGTACCATAAAGCGTCTGCGAAGCTGAAACCCTGTTTCCGGCCGTCAAACAGATGGAAGCAAACTGCGTTTCCGACAATGCAGATTAAGACCAGCAAAAGCACGACCGCTAAACCGCGGGACTTGCGCCGGCGAAGAGCCCGATAAACACGGATAAACTTTAACAGTACCATTCCACTGAGTTTCTATTCCTTACAATAGCTTCGACAGCGTTCGTTACAACAAACAACCAGTCTGCGTCCTTTCACTCGAAGCCTCGAGAATAATAATGCGAGATGACAGGTCGCAATTTCGTGTTTACTCGCACATCGTCGTACAAGGCTGGTGACCTCTTTCCGAATACGAATGCGGCATTGATAACATCAGGCGTGACGTAAGTAGTCTCCACCGACACCGACTCCAGATTCCTGAGACGGTTCCGCATCTGTGCCTCAGTTGCTTCGCCACGCCAGGCAAGGTGCCAGCCCCACTCTCCAAAACTTGGCATATGGTCATGATAGGGCAGCATCCGGAAGCCCGCCGCTTCAAGAGTGCGACCAATGCAGGAAAAAACCAGCGCTGCTCGATTTGGGTTAGTTGATTGAATGGCCACGGTTGCACCGGGAGCAAGACGCTGCGCTAGTGCCCGATAAAAATCAACTGAATACAGCTTCGCTAATTCGACCGTCCGTGGATCGGGGAAGTCGATGATCACCACATCGTATTTGTCTGCAACATCGCTCACAAACAAATCCGCATCGACGGTGAATACTCGCACTTCGGCCAGTTTGTACTCCGTGCGGTCGATCAAGGAATGTCGCTTAGTACGGCACTTGATGACCGTCGTTTCGCCAGGTGCAATCCCTTTTCCTAGCCTTGCATGCACCCGACCATCGTGAAATGCAGCTCGGTTCAGGCGGATCAACTCCGGGTGTTCGGAGGATAGTTGAATCATAGCCGGGTCGATGTCGACGAGTGTAACGCTGCGGACATCGCCATAGCGAAGCACGTCACGCAGTGCCAGTCCATCTCCGCCGCCCAGTATGAGTACCCGTTGGTGACTC
>CAUZSN010000071.1:0-15221 GCA_963582345.1 Planctomycetota bacterium | reverse complement strand
TTTGCCGCCCAGATCGGTATGCGACAGGATATCTTTTGTGTCTTGATGGACCACCAACCCAAAGCGGCTGCCGGCGTAAGGAATGCTCCACGCTAACTCGTGCGAAGGACCGGAACCATGCGGCTGACCGATGACGATCCCACAACGATGAGCGCTCACAGAATTCCACGAACAGGCAGCGCTGGTGCACCAATGAAATTCGATCCCACGGCCGAGCGCACGAGCGACTAGTTGTGCGACGGCCACATCAAGCCCTTGAGGCGAACCGTCTGCCGCACGACTGGTGCGCGGCATTGCGTCCGGAACGGCACACACAACCAAATGGTTTTGATCGGATTCGTTGCACCGCGCCAGTGTTGGAAACGTCGCGATGCTGACAATGATCAGAATAATCCAGGACTGTGGCATATTTTGGCCGTCCTCAATTTCCTCCTTTACGGGCATCTATATGTGCATCAACGTCGCACGTTGCCTTGGGCAGACTGAATGTTAGCCGTTCAGGACATGCGACGGAGGAACGTCGACACACGTGCTACGGCAAGGCGAACACGAATAGGGTGTTTCCCTTACGGGCATCTCGCAACCACGGTGCTCCATCGCCAGCGAAACCAGCCGTCCAACCACCCCAACCCACGCAGACGGCGAGGTACTGCTTGCCGTCCAGCACGTAGGTGATGGGCGACGCATGATGTCCCGAACCGCACTGAAAATGCCACAGGTCGTCACCTGTCTGGGCATCGTAGGCGGTCAGGAACCCTTCGGCATCACCAGTGAAGACCAATTCACCGGCTGTGGCCAGCACACCGGCGACCATGGGCGAGCGGGTTTTGACCTCCCACTTCGTATCACCACTGACCACATCAATCGCCTTCAAGGCGCCAGACGCCTCACCATCAATCAACGTCAGTGAACTGCCCCAGTAAGGTTGCCCCTTGATGAAGAACGCCTTGCCGGACGTGAACTTGGCACAATTGTTGATCACCGGCACATACGCGAAACCAGTACCGGGATGATAGGCCATCGGGTTCCATTCCTTGCCGCCGGCAGCACCTGGACAGACACGCACGCCTTCCTCTGTTGGCATTGCAGCGGGACTAACAAAAGGCCGACCCGTCTTGGGATCAAGTCCGTCAACGCCCTTACTTCGGTCAGTCCAAGTGACCTCGCAGAACGGCTTGCCGTAGATAAATTCGCCATTCTCGCGGTTCAAGCAGTAGAAATAGCCATTGCGGTGGGCCTGGATTAGTGCTTTTACCGGCTTGCCCTCTTTCTCAATATCGACCAACACAGGCGTGTTCACACCATCGTAGTCCCAAACATCGTGAGGACTGTTTTGGAAGTGCCATTTATAGGCACCGTCGTCCGGGTTCAGAGCAACAATCGCGCAGGTGTAAAGATTGTCGCCCTTGCGAACTTCGCCGTTGAAGTCGGGCGAGGGATTGCCAATGCCCCAGTACAACGTGTTCAATTCAGGATCATACGTTCCGGTAACCCACGCCGATCCGCCTCCGGTTAGCCATGACTTACCTTCCCAGGTCTTCAACGCACTCTGCGCATGTTGCTTGTTGTCCTCAGCCGCGGGCACCGTATAGAAACGCCATTCGCGCTTGCCTGTTTCCGCATTGTAGGCGTCAATGAATCCGCGAATGCCATATTCCGCACCACTGATACCAATAATCACCTTCCCCTTGACGATCAATGGGGCCACAGTGGCACTGTACGCCATCTTGTAGATATCTTTTTCTTCTTGGCCGTTTGCGCCATGTGCCGTGATCGCCTCGTCCCAAATCTCCTCACCGGTGTTCTTGTCTAGGCACACAAGATGGGCATCGAGCGTGGACATGTACAGCCGATCACCGAGCACTGCAAACCCGCGATTCACTGCGTCACAGCAAAGAGCGAGATTGTCCGGCAACGATTTTTCGTAATGCCAAAGCTGCGACCCAGTCTTGCAGTCGATCGCATAGGCACGGTTCCACGGCGTCGTGATATACATGATGCCGTCAATGACCAACGGAGTGCATTCAAAGCCGTCCAATACACCGGTTTGAAATGTCCAGACCGGTTGCAGCCTCGAAACGTTTTTCTTGTTGATCTGTTTCAGTCCGCTGTAACGTTGGCTGTCGTAGGTGCGGCCGTACATCAGCCAATTGCCGTCGTTATCCTGAGCCGACAATAGGTCGATTTCATCGACCGGCCCGACGAAATCGACCTGTTGTCCGTAACAGGTCGCATTGATCAACATCACTACGAACCAGAGGCAGATGGAACCAAACAGAATTCGTCCATTGACAAACGACACGACCGAAGAACGTGCTTCATTCACGGCAGTACCTCCCTAGTTGCGAGTCAGAATGTGATGCGAACCATATTCTGCTGATTCAGATAAAGGCCAATGATAGCACGACACTATCGGGAATCAAGACAACTGATCGAGATCGCTGATTCATCGCAATCGTTGCAGGCCTTGGTTGGCCACTGTCCAACCACATCCCTGCTCGTTCCACGAAATTGTCCGAGTTGCTAGTATGAGACATACCCATTCACAATGTGACCCAAGGTGCCCGAGTGGCGGTGCGACAAACTGTTCAGTCCAGTCGACGAGGGATTTAAATGAGCTTGCGATCGACAACTTTAGGCGGGCTGTCTTGCGTATTGGTCGATCAACTCCCGCAAGGCCAAGTGCCGCAACTGATCGTCATCATTTGTCACGGATTCGGTGCACCAGGAACTGACCTGGTCCCCCTCGGCCATGAAGTACTACGTCTGAGCCCAAAGCTGGCCGAAACGATCCGTCTCGTTTTTCCGGCGGCGCCACTTTCACTTGATGAATTCGGGATGGTCGGAGGCCGTGCGTGGTGGCATCTAGACATCAATCGGCTGACTCAAGCAATTGAATCCGGTGAGCTGCGCGACTTGCGTGAAAACTTGCCCGACGATTTGCCGCAGGCCCGCCAGATGCTACTGTCGCTTATTGAAGATGTTCAACGAGAAACTGAACTTCCCATGTCCCGCTTGGTGCTGGGCGGATTTTCGCAGGGATCCATGCTCGCGACCGACGTGGCTCTGCGATTGCCCGAAGCGCCTGCAGCGCTGTGTATCTGGTCAGGGACACTGTTATGCGAAAGCATTTGGAAAGAACTCGCCGCCAAACGCGACAAGCTGATGGTTCTGCAAAGCCATGGACACCAGGACCCCGTTCTGCCATTTGAAGGAGGCATTTGGCTACGGGACTTGCTCCGCAATGCGGGTGCCTCCGTTGAATTCATTGAGTTCGATGGCGTGCATACAATTCCCGCTGAAGCCGTACATCGATTTGCGACGCTGCTGGAACGGCTGTTGATTCGGGAAACGAGCAATTGAATTCCCTTTTAGTCCAGGTTATTTGTGGTTCCGTAGGCCGGAACGAGCAAACGCTTGCTATTCCAGCACTACGGTCACTTTTTCTTTGATCACTCCGCAAACAGAGAACTATGTTGGGCAACTGCGTTTGCGCTGTTCTGGAAAGACATTTAGTGACCTTAAGTTCCGGCCTGCATAAATGTCCCGGGTTGGTAGACCACGCGACCAGCGTGCCACCACGTCCGTAGTTCCTGATATGCGAAACGCGTGGACTACCCAACGGAATTGGAGAATTTCCAGACTCTCGCCCTCACGCTTTTCCACCATCTTTCGTATGATCAAGCATGTTGATTTCAATCCGAGACATATTTGTAGGCTTTGGTTTGTTTCTCAATTTCCATACCGCGTCGGGTTCAACGTGATGGTTACTCGCGTCCTGACTAGTTTCAGTGCCGTTCTGTCTTTCCTGCTCCTGGTAACATGCGTCATGGGCAGCGAACCGTCACCGACAGTGCGGATCGAACAGGTCGACGTGGGTTTCGACGGCTACTACAAGGTGGGAAAATGGGCGCCGTTAACCGCTACCATCTCGGCGACTCAACCGGTAACCGTTCGATTAGTCGTCGACGTTTTGGATCCGGACGGCAGAGTGACTTCGATGCCAAGTGAAAAATTTGAATTATCACCGGATGGGACAAATCGACACTCCACGGTCTTCCGATCCGGTCGACTGGACAGTCAATTGGAAATCCGCGTTGTCGAGACGGGGCGAACCGACGCCGATCGAGTTAAAGTTCTTCACACGCAACACCTTCGGCACTCGGCCAATGACCTGCCCTCATTACGAGCACCGTTAAAGCAATCGGCAACGATTTGGGTTACGCTAGGCAATCCGGCCGGCTTCAACAGTTCGTCGGCCAACAGCGTCCAACACGATTCCAAATCGAAAGACGTTGCCTCCGCCACCGACCCGAAGATTGTCGTCCATTTTCAGAACGTTGAACAGCTTCCGAACCAACTTAAGGGATATGATGGTTTGGATGCATTGATCGTATCCGGACAGTACGAGCTAGACGAACAACGGAATGCGGCCTTACGGGAATGGGTGCAAATGGGTGGCCACCTGGTCGTGTCCGTGGGCAGCAACGCCTCGGCTTACCGAAATAGTCAACTGGCACGTTGGATTCCTATACCTGTCGTTGGCGATCTGCAACGCCGCGAATTAAGTGCGCTGGAAATCTTTGCAGATTCGACTCAACGTATCCTGTCTCCGGGCCGAGTCAACGGTGCTCGATTGTCGGCAATGGAAGGAAAAGTACTGGTGGACACATTGGACGGGCCATTGTTGGTCCGTGTGCCCGTAGGTTTTGGCCGCGTAACATTGCTGGGAATGGACCTTGACCGACCACCACTCAAAGGATGGCCAGCCGTTACTGTTTTGAGCCGCCGATTGGTCGCTGATCGTCGTGAATCGACCCAGTTTCGCGAGCAAAACGTACGAGGCCGACTATCTCATAGCGGAATCACAGAACTCGCGTCTCAGTTACATGCCATTCAAGAGCACTTTCCGGACATCCCCCGATTCTCGTTCTGGATGATCATGGGACTGACTACCTTCTACCTGTTGATCATCGGCCCGATTGATTACTGGATCGTTCATCGAGTGTTGAAGAAACCTCAGTTCACATGGATCACGTTTCCGGCAATGGTCATTGTCTGCGGCCTATTGGCAATGTGGCTGGCAAGATGGACGAACGGTGACGGACTGCGCGTCAATCAACTAGACCTAGTTGACATTGACGGGCGATCGCAAATTGTCCGTGGCCATACATGGCTGACGGTCTACAGCCCGGCGCATCAACGTTATCGGATCTCCGTGCAGTCGCTCGATTCGCAATGGCGACGAACTCGTCAAGCCGATCAAGGCGAGAAGAAGACGGCTCTGACGGATGAATCAGTCCGTCCTGTCGTCACCTGGAATGGAATTCCAGAGAACGCCTACAGAGGGATGTACCGATCCGGCGGCTTTGAAATCGGTCGAACCGAATATCGCTTTGCCCACCAGGCGACTGCGATCGAAAATATTCCGATCCCAATCTGGTCTACAAAGTCATTAACGGCCTGCTGGAACCACCAAGGGGAGGCACTGGTCAATAGTTCGCTGAAAAGCACTGGGGTCAGCCAATTATCAAACACGATGCTGCATCATTTACCAGTCGCAATCGACGATTGGATCGTGGCATACGGCAACCAAGTTTTTTACCCGCACAGCAAACAATATCGAAAACTTAAACCCGGAGTACCGTGGGACCCAAACGGTCCCGGCGTCGACTCGCGCACCTTGAAAGGCTATTTGACCCGAGCCACCAAGACTCAAGTCAAGCGCCGCGACGGTCTCGGTGCAGACATCTTAATTGAGCAAGCCGACTACGATCCGTTAAGCCTCGATCCCACACAATTGATCCGTATATTAACTTTCCACGAAGTTGTTGGGGGCCCAGGTTATACGGGACTGACCAATCACGCGATGCGCAAGTTCGATTTTTCGAACATGTTGGCGTTGGACCGAGCCGTCTTATTTGGCAAGATTGATCGATCCGCTGCCAAACTAAATGTGACTAAAGCGAACGGCCAACCAGTACCATTTACATGCGATCGCCAAGTTGCGTACGTTCGCGTCTTGTTGCCCGTTCAGCAAACACAAATCGTACCCAAGGATTCACTGGATTTTGGAAACGAATGGCCGTGAACAAATTGGCTAAACTGCGAAGGATCTATTGTGATTGTGACGCGAAACTTAACCAAGCGTTACGGCGATCTGATCGCCGTCAATAACTTAGACCTGAAACTGGATCAAGGCGATGTGTTCGGATTCATCGGTCCGAACGGTTCAGGAAAAACGACGACGATGAGGATGATCGCCACGCTGTTGAGCCCGGATTACGGCGAGGCATACGTGTGTGGCCAGTCGATCTATACAAACCCCCAAGAAATCCGGCGGCTGGTGGGGTTTATGCCGGACTTCTTCGGCGTCTATGACGACATGACGGTCATTGAATACCTCGAGTTTTTTGCAGCCGCCTATCGTATTAACGGGCCGGCCCGGCGGAAGGTGTGCGAAGAAAAACTGGAACTGGTCGACATGGCGTTCAAACGTGACGCTATGGTGAATCAGTTATCACGGGGACAGACGCAGCGGATCGGCTTGGCTCGGGTGCTGTTGCACGAACCGCAGGTACTATTGCTGGACGAACCAGCCAGCGGATTGGACCCGCGTGCCCGGATCGAAATTCGAAACCTGCTAAAAAGGCTGGGTGAGTTGAATAAAACAGTAATTGTCTCCAGCCACATTTTACCGGAACTGGCCGACGTGTGTACTCGCGTCGGCATGATCGAAAAGGGCAAGTTAATCATCAACGATCATGTCGACGAAGTGATGCGCAAGGCTCGGCAACGAATCCTGTTGCTGTTGCAAGTCAAACAGAATCTAGACAAAGCGGCTCAGCTGCTAGAACAACACGAAGTTAGCGAATCCGTCACCATCAAGAATGGTACGATTAACGTCGTGTTGAAACAGGGTGTGTTGGATTATAGTGACTTACCGTCGCTTTTGATCGAAGCGGGTTTCAAGTTGACGCTTTTCCGCGAAGAAGAGGTCAATCTGGAAACCGCCTTCATGGAACTGACTAAGGGACTGGTACAATAGATCGAACATTTCAAACTGAGTTTGTGTTCGGCACTTCTCTGAATCTGCTTGCGGGCGAAAGTGCATGTCGCTAGCATGAGTGGCACGGTTTATCTGTGTGCTGTTCGGTGCGGCACCTAGAAACAACATCATGAGTTCCGATTGACTTGCAGAGTTCTGGATCCGATATTTTGAGAGTTACTTCTTAATGATTTCAGTTTAGGGAGGAGTTCATTGCGTGGCTTCGGAATCCAATCGTCTTCCCATTGAGGGCCTCAAGGAAAAGGCGCTAACGCTGCGACGGCATATTATTCGCATGACAACCGAAGCCGGAAGTGGGCATCCTTCCAGCAGTCTTTCGGCCGTCGAAGTTGTCACTGCTTTGTACTTTGGCGGATTCATGCACTATGAACCGACACGTCCCGATTGGCCAGACCGTGATCGATTTATCATGAGTAAGGGCCATGCCGTCCCCGTGCAATATGCAGCCATGGCGGAGGCAGGCTATTTTGACGTCGACCAGTTGCTGACGCTCCGCAAACTGGGTAGCCCGTTAGAAGGACATCCCAATAGAAAACGACTGCCGGGGATTGAGGCGTCGACCGGTTCATTGGGACAAGGGCTGTCGATCGGAATTGGGTATGCACTGGCGTGTCGGCTCGCTCGGCAGGAATCGCGTGTGTTCGTCCTGATCGGCGATGGAGAAATGCAAGAGGGGCAAGTATGGGAAGCGTTCGCGACGGCCCACAAATACAAGCTTGCAAACCTGACAGCCATCATCGACCAAAATGGATTTCAGCAAACTGGAGCAACGGCTGATGTTCTAGATCTGACACCACTTGCAGAAAAAATTGAATCATTTGGCTGGCACACTCAGACAATTGACGGCAACTCGATGGAAGCGATCGTCGAAGCGTTGAACGCTGCAATCCAGATCACGAATTGCCCAACCGCCATTATTTCGCAAACGCATAAGGGATTCGGTATCCTGCCGGTACTGGAAGCAGAGGGTGACTTGAACTTCCACGGCAAGCCGTTGTCGCCAGACGCGGCCAAGAAAGCACTTGAGCTGTTAAGCTGATGCCGTTGGCATCAAACGCCGAAAGTGAACCATCAACCCTCGAAAGCAACATGCAATGTTCATCGGTGAAGCCAGTGGACTGAAAGTGGGAAAAGCCACGCGGGACGCGTTTGGGGAGACGTTGAAGGATCTGGGTGCAAGCTATCCGGATATCGTCGTTGTGGACGGCGACGTCGGCAACTCGACGCGCACCGAAGCGTTTGCCAAGGCATTTCCCGACCGCTCGTTCAACGTCGGCATTGCCGAAAGCAACATGGTCAGCATCGCCGGTGGTCTGGCCGCAAGTGGAAAAACGCCGGTAGTCGCCAGCTTTGCATGTTTCCTGTTGTGCAACGCCTACGACCAGATCCGCATGTCGGTAGCGTTTCCTGAATTGAATGTCAAACTGGTTGGTTCGCATGCTGGGATCTCGATCGGTGCCGATGGTCCGTCCCAAATGGCTATCGAAGATGTGGCGCTCGCCTGTTCGCTACCTGGTGTAACGGTGATTGTTCCTGCCGATGCGACGTCGACGATAAAAGCAACTCAGGCAATGCTCGAACACGACGGGCCAACGTATCTGCGACTGGGCCGGCCTAAAGTTGCAGATATCTATTTGGACGGCTGTGATTTCGAAATTGGAAAATCCATTCAACTGCGTGATGGCGATGACGCAACGATCATCGCCAACGGACTTCTGGTTGCGGTCGCGCTGGACGCGGCACACGAACTAAGCAGTCGTGGAATTTCAGTACGCGTATTGGACATGCACACAGCAAAGCCGATTGATGAAGAAGCCATTGCCAAAGCCGCGCGGGAAACGGGAGCAATCATCGTTGCGGAAGAACACTCCGCAAACGGTGGACTTGGCTCAATAATTGCCACGTCGGTCACTCGCACAGTGCCGGTGCCAATGGCATACGTCAATACCGGTGATTGCTATGCAGAGAGTGGAGATCTCGATGGGCTGTTTGAGAAGTATGGCCTAACAGCAAACGCAATCGTCGAAGCGGTGCGGTCCGTCATTCAACGCTAATCGCGCGAGTATTCGAATGATTCACGCGTCGACGAAACGAGTCTCGTGATTGAATACCGGTGCTTTCAAAATTCGGACCCGCTGCAGTTGGTCAAGTTATGGCACAACTGTGACCTGGGACGAGGTGCAGTCGCGGATCTTGACTCCGAAGTTCTCGATGTCTTCAACTTCGGGCAGCCGTACTTTGATCCTCACGGATTGATCCTGGCATGCAACGATTCGCACATTGTGGGATTTGTGCACGCCGGATTTGGGTGCAACACGGACGGAACGAACCTGTCTCTAAAAGACGGAGTGCTCTGTGCGATAATGGTCCATCCGGATGCCCGTCGTCAGGGCATTGGCCGCGAACTGGTCGCTCGGGCCGAACGATATCTGCAAGCATCCGGAGCAACGACGATACAAGCCGGTCCGGCTGAACCTCGCGATCCGTTTTATTTCGGTTTGTACGGAGGCAGTCAGCCAGTAGGATTTCTTCGGTCGGACGTTCATGCAGCGACCTTTTGGAAAGCTCTGGACTACATACCCATCCAACGCCATTTGATCTATCAGCGCAATCTGAATCAGACGCGTGACCCGGTCAGCATACGACTCTCTAATATTCGGCGCAAGACAATATTCGTCATCGATGATCACTGGAAATCGCCATCGTGGTGGTGGACGACACGATTTGGTCGACTGGAATCGCAGCGATTCCAGTTGATTGGCAAAGATGGCGCCGTTAGCGAGCCATTCGCGAGCGTTACGATTTTAAGTCTGGACTTGTTTCTCTCGAAATGGGAGCGCCGAGCTGTCGGGTTGAGCGACCTCTTCGTTCCTGAAGAACACCGCCGACAGGGATATGGTCAAACATTGGTCCTAGAAGTCGGTCGCCGCCTTCAGCAAGAATCGATCACTTGCATTGAAGCACACGCACTCGATTCGAATCCCGCCGCCATCGCGGTCTTCGAATCGGCTGGATTCGAGCAAGTGGACATCGGAGTGGTGTATCAGCGGTTGGCTGACTGAGTTCGGAATCAGCCGGTCTACGGCACCAGTTCCTTCTGCCAATCAACGGACTCCTTGGGCAAGCCCACTTTGATTAGTTCATCCTGAAGGTTCTGCCACGCGGTGACGCGCGCGGTTTTTCGGCGGACGATGCGAACTCGAATTCCTTCGTCGTTGCCCGGTGTCTTCTTCACCGTTTCAATCAAGTCGGCCAACACAATCGGACGGTAAGTCGGCTTACCGCCAGTCTCTTGCCGAATGGCATAGCTACGATCGTCGATGCAAATCGTCAACACTTTGGGATGAGGATCTGTCGCAAGTTTAGAATCCTGAGGTTCTTTTTCTCGCTGGTTGTCAGAATCGTCAACAATGCTGATCGTTTGATTTCCCGACACGTTCGCACCTGGCATCAACCCAGCGCCACCACCGAAATCAAAAAACAGACTGGCCAAATAGCCACTGATTCCAATGAGCACAAGTCCGCCAACGAGCGTTCGCTTTCTAAACATCCCATTCGCTCCAATTATGTGAATTCAGTTGCGATTATTTGGTTTCATCGACGGGGGCCCCTTGGAATTGAAGCCGATGATCGCATATTCGAATCGCGACCGACCATTGCTGTCCGCTTGCATTCGCTCCGTCGCTCGGGGAAGTCCGTCTACAGCAGTCTCGTAGTACAATGCTTTGGTGTCACCGTAGGACAGCAACAGAATGACTAAACCTTTCGGTTGAGGCAAGGACTTGTACCGTTTGAAGAGTATGGTCTCGAAACTCTCGGCCGTCTCAGCACGGAACCGGTGAGTTGTCTTACCGGCTTGAAACGTCATGGCACCGTTTTCGGCAACGTAGACTTCCCAAATGTCGCACCGTTTTCGAAGTTCGTGGTAAGTCAGTAGGTGCCTGACAATTTCCCAACCTCGTCCTTTCGACAAATGACGGAATTTCTTACGGATCTCTGTAATTTCACCCTTAGACGGAAGTGGTTCTGTTGGACTGCGAGGGTTAAGTGAATACCTAAGCAACTGGTCGGGAACACGAAACAGATCAGCAACCACCTGAGCGACGATATTCCGCTGTTTTATCGCTCGGTTCAATTCCGTGGCCAACTCGACCTTTTGTTTTGTCAATTCACCTTGCGTTTCGGCCAATTCACCTTGCGTTTCGGCCAATTCACCTTGCGTTTCGGCCAATTCACCTTGTGTTTCGGCCATCTCAACTTGCATTTCGGCCATTTGCTTTTTCAGTTGCTTGGCCTGTTTTTTCGTCTGTTTCCACTTTGCAGAATCGACAGCGTGAGCGGCACTCAGAAAATTTTCGTTGATTTCAGATTTCCACAATCTCTGGTCGAATTCAACTTCCTGACGATGTGCTGTCTCTTGCATTTCCATGTACTGTGCGAAAATGACGATCAGTAACAAATCCAACATCGGAGCTAATTGAAATGTCAACCTGCGGAATAACATCACGACTGCGGGTCTTCCGAATTCAACGAGAGTTCGCGTTTGACACGCACGACGATCTCACGCACATGCACGCGGTTTTCAGCCAGTCGGCGAAATGGTGGTTCAAGCAAGCTGTTCAAGAACATCAGTAAAATCGCCGCCGTCAATCCAGAAAATGTGGACCAAATGGCATCCCCAAAGCGTTCAACGATTGTACTGACGGTGGTGGTCGTGCCAGCATCGGAGCCTGTTTGCAAGGCGCCGCCGATCGCCAGAATCGTTCCCAACACTCCAGCCAGCGGATAGGCTTCAATCATCGTGCGGCACATGTTATAGCTGGTCTCAAAGACCAGCGAATTCAGATACTTCCGCTTCTCGTCCAGAATGGCCATTCTCTCGAAAAGCGAACGGCGATCTGACTGATTGATCGGGCTATCTATCACGTCTTTAACGTCGGCCAAAAACGCCTCAATCTGGTCCGAAAGATGGCCGGTGGAATCAAGTAGACTACGATTTTTCAAGCCGCGTGTGAAATCATCCAGCGACGAGGCGATCGTGCGCAGGTCACGTCGAAACCATGCCCATAACACGAAAAAGGCCCCTAAGTGCACAACACACGCCACGACGATCACTATCGTCGAGATACCGGACAGATTGTCGATGAGTCCTTGCATTAAACGTATATACCGATCACTGATGACTGACCTCAGACGCCCGCTCCAACACGTACAGCACACTGACGGCCCGCCAATTGGCGGCCCAGGCGTGATCCACGGCCCGATCTCGAATGATGGGCAGTTCTTTAATGACCCGCAAGTTCAACCGCTTCACCAACTCCTGAAAATCGATCATGGACATGACGTGCAAGTTCGGGGAGTCGTACCACTGATAGGGAAGTTCTTCGGTCACTGGAGCCCGACCATAAAAAGCTAACTGAAACCGCACGCGCCAGTGAGCAAAATTCGGCACGACCACCAAAGCCTTTTTAGCAACTCGAAGCATATCTGTCAGCAGCTCTTTTGTGTGCCGGACTTGTTGCAACGTCTGGCTTAACACCGCGAAATCGAACGAGTCGTCGGGGATGCCCTGCAGCCCATTATCCAGGTCCGCTCGAAGCACAGGTACACCCCGATGCATGGCAATCAACACTTCTTCCATATCCAATTCGACGCCCTGCACAAAACATTCATGCTCCTCACGCAGCTTGTGCAGCAACCGGCCGTCACCGCAACCTAAATCGATGACACGGCTGCCGGCTTCGATCTCGTCCAGCAGGATCTCGTCGATGTTCTCGGCGCGTGGATCAGGAATGCAGTATTGTTTCAGACGCATTAGCCCACCGAGATGCTTCATCATTTGAATTTATTTCGGATTGAGAATTCTAAGCTTGGGTTCTCAAATCTTAGCTGTTCCTAGTTCGTTTCACCGCGAATGACAAAATACAATTGATCCAAGAACGGATGCACCAGTCTTTCCAAATTATTTATTTCTTCTTCCATCAAGAACGAATCGTGGCCGTACGGACTGTTGAATTCCAGGAATGTCACATGCCGACCACTCCTGATCAATTCAGAAACTAGCTCGCGACTCTGAACGGTGGGAAATAACCAGTCGCTGGTGTACGAGGTCACCAAGTATCTTGCAGCGCCGCAGCTGAAGGCCTGTTCCAACGATCCGTAGGTATTGGTCAGATCAAAATAGTCCATGGCCTTGGTTAAATATAAATAGCTGTTCGCATCGAAGCGTTCGACAAAGCGTTTACCCTGATAGTGCAGGTAGCTTTCGATCTGGAACTCGGTTTCCCTAAGCAGGTCGAATCCCAATTTCTCGCTGTGTTGCAATCGTCGGCCAAATTTCTTTTCAAGCGAATCTTCGGACAGATACGTGATGTGAGCCACCATTCGAGCCAAAGCCAGCCCAGAACGCGGACCGTGTTCGTTGTCGTAAAAGTCGCCGTCGTTGAAGTTGGGATCCTTGAGAATCGCACGACGGCCCACCGCATTGAAAGCAATTCCCTGGGCCGAGAGCTTGGCTGCCGAAGCCATGCACATCGCAGAGTGGATTTGATCTGGGAACCGAGCGTCCCACTCCAACACCTGCATGCCTCCTATACTTCCCCCGGTAATCGACAGCAGACGCTCGATGCCCAGATGCCGTACCAATTCAGAATGGACTTTGACAATATCGCTAACTGTGATAAACGGAAAGCTTAGGCAATACGGTTTGTTGGTTTTAGGATTAATGCTGCTTGGACCTGTCGTCCCGTGGCAACCCCCCAAGACATTCGCGCAGATGACGAAGTACTTTCTGGTATCCAAACCCTTCCCTGGCCCCACGAAATCATCCCACCAACCTGGCTTCTCGCTCTCGGGCGAGTGCCAACCAGCGGCGTGAGCATCTCCGGTAAGAGCGTGACATATGAAAATCGCATTGTCTTTTTCGGGAGTCAGTTGACCATATGTCTCATAGGCCACCGAGATCGGTCCGAACCGCATCCCGTTCTCCAACTCCAACTCGTTTGGCGGTTCGAACAGCGTGGCTGATTTCGTCTCGACTAGCCCAACAGATCGTTCGTCCATTCGAAATGTTTCAGTCATCTGAGTTGCCATCGAATGCTTGTTCTCTTTGCAAATCTCTAGACAGTCCCGTTTAGCCTGGAAGAGGTAAAGTGGACAACATGAGTTACCCGAGGCGATGAATGAGGAAACACGTATGGAACTGCGGAAGCCCAGGCCGGCACTCCACCAAGCCGACCTAGCTAAAAGCGCTTGTTATATTACTATACGCTTGCTGAAATACAATTTCGAGGACGCTAGCTCTATGGAGAAACTCCGGCACATAGGCTTCGCATCCAAGCGAATTCCGAGTTCTGGCCAGACCAGGAGCAACGGTAAACGGCCACACAATGGCTAAGAGCATGAACGATGCGAAAAAATGCTGCGACAAACGCCTGCATGAAAAGTTTCTTTGGAATGATCAAGCCTGAGCTAAAAATTTCCGTACCGTATAGCCCAGAATAAAAGGCAGATATGCAGAACAGACGAACATTCTTGAAATTGGCAGGCGGGTCAGGTACGGCCTTATCTTTGTTTCCCGGTTTGTTGCAGAAGTCGTCTGAGACGGCAAAAGCATCCGTTGAACGCCGCCGTCGCCGTATTATCTGGAACAACGATGGCAGCGATCTTCAGCTCGTTGCCAATAGCCATTTCTGGAAGAATCGGCACTGGCACTGGCCCTCTCAGTATCGCACGGTCGACGAATTTCTACAAAAACGGATGAAAGGCAAATTGGAAGGGACACATGTAGACAGCATTTTCTTTAACGGCCACACGAACGACCCGAATTGGGAGTTTCCTTCCAAAAACATTAAAGCGCTAGGCCCCGATCCCCTCAAGCATGTGGTGGACTGGGCACATCAGCAGGGACTGGAGTTTATCTATTCCATTCGCATGAACGATCTCCACTGTGCCGTGCTTCCTGGAATACATCGCTGGTCCCGCTTTAAGCGGAAGAACTTGCATCTGCTGCAGAGTAAAGTGATGGATGAAGAGTTTGAACAGCGAGCCTTTGCATGGGTACGTGGGCAGACAAAAGAACATCCTTTGGCCAACCTTAAAAAGCAGGGAGTTGCGGCATATATTCGCGAACTGTTCTCCTGGGCGGCCTACG
>CAUZSN010000070.1:0-15248 GCA_963582345.1 Planctomycetota bacterium | reverse complement strand
CAAAGTGCGAAGCACGTCAAGGGTCGCCGGGTGCACGGCGGACAGCGACAATCGTTGCCGTTACGAGTCAACCAGGCTGGTGTGATGCCGATCATTTTCGCTTCAAGCTTGTTGATGTTTCCGTTTTTCTTGTTTCAACAACTCAGTCGGTTGGCTCTGAGCCGTGACTGGCCCGAGGGCATTACGGCACTGCTGTCCAATCTCGACGCCGCATTCGCCGGTCGAGGCTTTATCTACAATCTTTGCTACGTCGGCTTGATCTATTTCTTTTGCTATTTCTGGACGGCCATCACTTTTAATCCGAAAGATATGGCGAACAACTTGAAAGACTACGGTAGTTTTATCCCGGGCTATCGACCAGGAGGCCGGACCGCCGTGTATTTGGAACAGGTCATGGTTCGAATTACTTTTGTCGGCGCGGCCTTTCTGGCAATTGTCGCAATCATCCCGACGCTCGTAGCCACGTCGTTGAAAATTCCGTTCCTGATCTCAAGTTTTTACGGGGGAACCGGATTGTTGATCGTGGTGTCTGTTGCATTGGATTTAGTGCAAAAGATCGACAGCCACTTGGTGATGAGAAACTATCCAGGTCTGTTGGAGCCGGATGAGAAGGGAAGTCGATAGTGTCCCGTGTTTGACGTGTTTGTGCGATCTGGGAAGTCAAGTGACTACATACAAGGGCGGGTGGCATGTCTGGAATGTTTTAGTTCGATCAAGTTTGCAGCGAGTAGATTGGCAGTCTCGCAGCAATGACGGTTATCGTGTAAAACTGGCCGACTTTACTTGTGAGATTCTTGTCAAGACGTTTATAATCACCGAAACCTGTGCTGAGGGGCATTTTGCTTTTTGGCCAAAGTGATTGGAGCGTCACGGAAGAGCCGTTTAGTCCGGACGTTTTAGAACAGTCGTGTTGTTTTTAGATCAGAAAGAAGTCGGTGAAAGTTCGGTCTAGCGTGAAGCGTATTTGCGAAAACTGCAAGGTCGTTCGTCGCAGGGGAACGATCTACGTGGTTTGTTCGTCGAATCCGAGACATAAACAGCGGCAAGGTTAGGCGTTTTGGTCGTTGGTGATCACTGGTTCTATATTTCCTGGAGTTTCGTCCAATGCCGCGTATTCAGGGTGTTGATTTGCCCAACGACAAGCCGGTGTACATTGCCCTGACATATTTGTTTGGCGTGGGTCAAAGCACAGCCATTGATACGTGTCACAGGTTGGGTATTAAGCCTCAGGTCAAGGCGAAGGAGTTGTCGGAAGACGACGTTGGCCGGATTAATAGTCATCTGGACAGTGAAGTCGTCATGGAGGGCCAACTGCGGCGTGGCATTCAGCAGGATGTTGCCCGTCTGCGAGACATTAAGTCCTATCGCGGTTTGCGTCATCGTCGCGGACTGCCGGTGCGCGGACAACGGACCAGGACAAATGCGAGAACCCGCAAAGGCGGAAAAAAAACAGTGGCTGGAAGGAAGGGTGTCAAGGACATGAAGCATTAGCCGATGTCGGAATCTCGGTTTGAGAGTAGTGTTCCAATTCTTGTCGCAAATCGTGGAAGATTAATACTTTGTGTGTGGTGAGAGAACGAATTGCTGTCCGGAAATATCTTGGACCGAACTGAGCATCTCAAAATAGCTTGCAAACAAATTTCAACCAAGGACCGAACGAGTGGCCAAGTCGAAGCGAAAAAAAATTAGGCGGCACACCAGTCGTGCCATTGCACATATAAAGGCGACTTTTAATAACACCATTGTCACAATTACCGATGTCAATGGTGAAGTTTTGTGCTGGGCGACGGCAGGAACGTCTGGATTTAAGGGCAGCCGTAAGAGTACTCCATTTGCGGCACAGAGGGCTGCGGAAACTTGTGCCGAACGGGCGGCGAAATTTGGCGTCAAAGAACTGGATGTCCGTGTCAAAGGACCTGGTTCCGGCCGTGAAAGTGCGATTACAGGACTGCAATCGGCTGGCATTACGATTAAAGCAATTGAGGACGTGACGCCGCTTCCGCACAACGGCTGTCGTCCTCCGAAGAGGCGTCGAGCGTAGTTCACGTAAGATTCCAACGCAACTTTTTTAGGGACTTTCCAATGCGAATCCGTTGGCGTGGATTGGAACTGCCAAGTAAGGTCATTCCTGATCGAACTACTATGAGTGCAACGTATGGCAGGTTCGAGGCGGAGCCGTTCGAATGCGGCTTTGGGGCGACGATCGGTAATAGCTTACGCCGAATTCTGCTGTCGAGCTTGGAAGGAAGCGCGGTGACTCGTGTGAAGATCCAAAGTGTCCAGCACGAATTTAAGACTATCCCAGGCGTTGTCGAAGATGTCACCGGTATCTGCCTGAATTTAAAATCGTTGATCGTCAAAAAGACTAGAGCTGCGGCGACAACCCTTCGGATCGAACGCCACGAGCGAGGTGTTGTCACCGGTCATGACATAATCACTGACGATACAGTCGAGGTGATCAACAAGGAGCTGGTCATCGCGACGATGACCGACGACGTGCCTTTGAATATCGAGTTGACCGTCGAAAACGGACGCGGCTACCTGCCAGCTAGCGAACACTACGAATTGGAGCCAGAAATTGGCGTGATTCCTCTGGACGCAACATACTCGCCCGTCATTCGGGTTCGTTATAAGAGCGAAGAAACGCGAGTTGGCCAGCGCACGAACTACGACAAGCTGATCCTGGAAATCTGGACTAACGGTACAGTTACTCCGGACATGGCATTAGTGGAAGCGGCCACAATATTGCGGAAACATCTAAATCCATTCATTACCTATCGTGAGCCGGGTCCAGAGATTGCACCCGAGGCCGGGCTACGGGGCATGATGGAAGCGACCGGTTATGCTCCAGTCGACTTGGAGTTGGAAGAAAAACTGAGTCAGAGCCTCGCTGAGTTGAACCTTTCAGTTCGTGCGACCAATTGTCTGGAGTCGGAAGGCATCAATACGGTGCGAGACCTGGTGAGCCGCACCGAGGACCAATTGCTGCAGGTACGCAACTTTGGCGAGACGACCTTGGTTGAGGTTCGGGAGCGATTAGGCATCATCGGACTTCGTTTGGGTATGAAGATTCCCCAATCATTGTCAACGTCTGGAGCCTAGTCAGACTCTTGACCCTCTGTGAAAGAAGAGTCAGAAACCATGCGACACCGAGTCAAAGGGCGTAAGCTCGGCCGCAACGCGTCTCATCGCCGAGCTTTATTTCGCAATATGGCCAACAGCTTGATCCGTTCGGTACGGGTTGACGAAGATGAACGGAATAGACCAAAGGTTCCTGGCCGTATAGTGACTACATTGGCCAAGGCAAAGGAAATTCGCCCGTACATCGAAAAATTGGTCACGCTGGCTCGCAAAGCCATTGAGCACGAAGCTCGGGCGGCGGAATTTGAAACCTCAGCTGATCGGAACTCAGCCGAGTGGAAGAGTTGGCGCGATTCAGAGCAATGGAATCAATGGAATCAGGCAATTGCTCCAGCTGTCGCCTACCGCCGACGAGCGTTCGCCTTATTGCGAGACAATCAAGCCGTTGACATTCTGTTCGACGAACTGGCCAAACGTTTTGAGGACCGAGATGGAGGCTACACGCGAGTTGTGCGACTGCCCGCCGTGCGATTGGGTGACGCAGGCCGGAAGGCGCTAATTGAATTTGTTGGTCAACGCGACCGCATCAGATCGAAACGAAAAACTCCGGTTGTCGCGCACGTCGAACAGACGGACGGCGACGATGCTCCCGAGTCGGATGATGTTTCCAAATCCGATGAAAAGGAAACGGAGTAGCCTTTCGCCAATTCGCTTGGCTGTTGACTGGCTTGGAAGGTCCAAAGCCGATTGTCACGCGGCTTTCAGGCGGCACGGACCGTTACTCTCGCTCGACTGCCTCAAGGGGCATTACGAACCAAGATGTGAGAAGGGATTTTCGATTCAGTATGTCGACGCTCGACCCATTCGATTTCAGTCGTGCAATGCATCGTTTATGCGATGATATCACGGCACGCATGACGGAATTCCGCTACATCCGAATGGACCAAGTGGCCGTTACAATTGCTCAAACCCGCAACCAGGTTTCCTACGGTCTTCAGGCCAAGCTTACTCCGATGCGTTTCGAAAATGGCTCACTCACCACTAGTTGCCACGGCTGTGATTGGACTGTCCAAAAACTGTTTCAGGATGACCGTGAGATGCTTTACATCCTAACGTTCTATTTGCCGCGGTTCTTGAACCAAACTTTCCATGAGAAGATAGTCACTGTTTTTCACGAGCTGTACCACATTAGCCCATTGTTTGACGGTGACATCCGTCACATGCACGGCCGTTACTACGCTCACACGCATAGCCAAAAGCAATACGATCAGCTCATGGAGCTATTCGTCGACCGTTATCTACAGCGCCAGCCTTCGAAGGCTCTGTATCAATTCCTTCGTCACAGGTTCCGAACCCTGCACTCCAAACATGGCGGCGTAGTTGGTCTGCAAGTCCCGATTCCGAAGTTGATACCCGCTTCGGCACTCGAGTCTGCGTAAAAAAAGAAACGATAACTCATCAGGCAAAGCGCGACCAAGGCGATTGTCAAGTCAATTCGAGCTGGTGATTTCCTGCAGAGCATGGATTGTAGCATCAATGTCTTCGCGGGTGTTAAAAGCTCCTGGGCTAAATCGAACGGTGCCACCGGAATTCAAAGTGCCGATGCACTTGTGAGTGCCGGGTGCGCAATGTAAACCGGCGCGGGTTTGGATTCCGAATTGTTCGTCAAGGATTGTCGCGAGAATCTGAGGCTCAAAGCCATCGACTGCGATGCTGACAACACCAACTCGCCCATCGTTGGATTGCGGTCCAAGAATGTTCAGTCCGGAAATCCCTTCTAGACCGTCCAATAGCGCCGCTGTGAGCTGCTGTTCATGTTGATGGACCCACTCAATTCCTCGCTCCTGCAAGAATGCCAGTCCCGCTTCCAGACCGTACAATGCGGAAACATTGTGATTGCCGGACTCATATTTTTCGGGCAACTTTTCTGGTTGATGATCATCTTCACTTTGAGAACCAGTGCCTCCTTGTCGAAAACTCTTCAGTCGATGTTCGACGCCGGGGCGAACATAGAGTAGCCCGGTTCCCAATGGACCTAGAAGTCCTTTATGTCCAGCACAGGCCAAGAGGTCGACTGGTAGGTCGCGAACATTGATCGGGACATGTCCGACGGTTTGAGCGGCGTCGACTAGAAATAGTGCGCCCGATTCGTTTGCGATTCGGCCAACGTCGACAATCGGTTGAATCGTGCCGGTGACGTTAGACGCGTGAATCAGTGCCACCAGCTTCGTATTCGGTTTGATGGCCGCTCGGATCGAATTTGCATCGACCAACCCAGATTCATCGGCGTCGATGCACGTCACTTCAACGTGCAGCCGTTCTCGTAGTTCTCGCAAAGGACGCCGGATCGAATTGTGCTCGAGAACTGACGTCACCACGTGATCGCCAGGATTTATGATTCCGTGAAGTGCCAGGTTCAGGCTATCGGTTGCATTGAATGTGAAGACGATTTGTTCAGTGGTTTCGGCACCCAGGATCTCGCTGGCCCGTTTTCTGCAGCGTTGGATCATGGCGTGCACTTCTACCGCCTGATGGTACGTTCCTCGGTCTGCAGGAGCGCCGATTTTACGATTGTACGTATCGATGGCGGTGTAAACTGCTACCGGCTTGGGAAAGCTCGTGGCGGCGTTGTCCAGGTAGATGCGGGTTGTTCGGGACATCAAATCTTAGAGTAACAAAGTGATATGACGAGGGCATTTGGTTTTGTCCGGCCATTGCCCTCGCCGCCGTTCGTTAGACCAATAACAATTAGCCTCCGATGGAATACATCGGTCGGTCGGGTTGGATGAATCGGGCGGTGTTGATCTCATGGCCTTCCTTTTTCGTAGCGATCGACTCGCGGATCACTCGGACGATTTCCTCATCCGTGCCTCCATTGCGCATGATCGTTTTGACATCCGTTTCTTCAAGAGAGAATAGACAATTTCGCAACTTGCCATCAGCGGTGATCCGCAACCGATTGCAGCTCATGCAGAACGGCTGGCTGACCGACGCGATCAAACCGATGTGTCCTATTCCGTCCTTGAAGACAAAATTGACGGCAGGTGCGGTCAGGTTTTGGTTCTCGCTAGGAATGAGCGCCATGATTTCTCTGGACAACTTCTCGATGATTTCATGAGCAAACAGAACGCGTTTTCGTTCCCAGGCGTTGTCGGCGTCAAGAGGCATGAATTCGATAAATCTTACTTCGACACCGGTTTCTCTCGCAAAAAGGCCAAAGGGAACGATTTCGTCTTCTGTCATTCCTCGCACCGAAATGGCATTGACTTTTAAGGGGTTGAAACCGAGTTGCCTGGCGACATGGATACTCTCGACGACTTTTTCGTAGCCGTCACGTCGTGTTATTTCTTTGAATTTTTCCGGATCCAATGCGTCCAAGCTGACATTAAGGCGTCGCAGTCCGGCGTCGTAAAGTGCTTGGGCGTGTTCGGCAAAGAGGATGCCATTCGTGGTCAGGCCGATGTCTTCAATTTCTGGTATTGCAGCTAGCTTTTCGATTAGGATGGGCAGATTGCGTCGCACCAATGGCTCGCCACCGGTCAGTCGTATCTTGTTGATGCCCAACGTGACAGACACGCGGACAAACCGCTCGATTTCTTCGAAGCTCAATAGGTCTCTGCGGTTCATGAACTGAACGTTTTCGGTCGGCATACAATAGAAGCAACGGATGTTGCACCGATCGGTGACGCTAATCCGTAGGTTATTATGGACTCGACCGAAACCATCGATCAGTGCCGTATGCGAGTCGCGGAGTTTAGCTTCGGGAGCATTGACAGAATCGGTCATTCTGGCTTCCTGGTACTCTGCAGCAGGTCATTACCTCGATTTTCCGTTGCCGATTCCGCGGCCGACACTGCGTGATCCGCACTTTTGACACAAGGATGTACCCACGCCGACGTCCCGTCGTTCAAGTATTCCTTTTTCCAGACAGGTACCAGTTCCTTTAAGCGGTCGATCAAGTGTTTGCCGGCTTCAAATGCCTGGTGGCGATGTGGGCAACTGACGGCGACGGCGACGCTGATGTCCCCAAGCTCCAGGTGTCCCAGACGGTGGACGATTCCGACACGGTCCACCGGCCACATTTTGCGTGCCTCGGATTCGATTTCAGCTAGCTTGGCTTCGGCCATTTCGTGATACGCCTCGTAGTCAAGTGCCACCGTTTGGTGTCCGTTGGTCATTTCACGAACGGTTCCCAAGAAAAGGACAATGGCACCAGACTGCTGTGACCGGACCGATTCCGTAAGTACCGCGTAGTCGATTTCGTGTCGAGTGAGTTTGATCATCGTGTTAGGCAGCAATTTGCAGAGTCGGTTCTTGTAAGTCGGCCTTTCCAGGACGACACCTTAGTTGTGACGGTTTCAAACGGCCGTCGTATCAACGATTTCAAGATTGATAGTGCATTAGCCACCGCTAACAGGTGGAAAACAGGCGACCTCGGCCCCGGGATGCAGTTGGGTCTGGTCATCGGCATAATCAGTTCCAATGGCGACCAGCAGTCTGGGAACCAATGGTGATAGATCGGGAAATCGCTCGATCAAGGCATTTCGAAGATCGCCCACATTGGCTGAGTCGGACACGTCTAACTGTACCCAGTCAGCTCCGGCGAGGTCTTTGGCACGAGCGAACAATTTAACATCCAACTTCATGTGACCACTAGCTTCTTCGTCGCCGGTTTTAGTTTTTCGCGGATTTCCGGCATCAATCCGTACGACAAGGCAAGCAGTTTCATTGGGTGCAGTGTCGGACTTGTCGTGCCTTGTTCCATTTGAAACTTGCAACTACTACATTCGGTTATTCCGATGTCCAGATCCCGGGCACGCATTCGTGAGATCAGCGGCCAGCCGATACGAATCGATGTGCGGTAATTCTCTTTGGTTAATCCATAAGCTCCCGCCATTCCAGAACACCCTTCTTCAATTCTATGGACCCTTAAGTTGGGAATCAAACTTAGCAGATCGCATGATGGGGTTCCTATTCCTAGCGCCTTCAGGTGGCAGGGCAAATGGTAGCCGGCGTCCATATCGAGAGGTTGGAAGTTGGTCCGCAATCGTCCACTTTGGTGAAGTTGGCGTAATAACGTACCGGATTCTATCACGTGCTTGGCGACTATGTCGACGTCTGGATGGTCCAACAACATGGGATACTCGTACTTTAAACACAAAGCAGCTGCCGGTTCGGTGCAGACTATGCTCAATCCTTCACGAGCCAGTTCGGCCAGTTCAAGGACGTTTTGTTCGGCGACTTTGCGTGCGGCATTTAAATCACCAGACGAAACCATCGCCATTCCGGATACGGTCTGCCCAGGCGGAATGTGCACATCGACATCGTTGTGTTCAAGAATACGGACGAAGGCCCGTCCTAATTCTGGATCGTGATAGTTGGCGTAATGGTCAACGAAATAAACGATGGGCCGTCCTTTTCTAATTTCTGACGCTTGCATTAGAGAGTGTCGCTTGGACGAGCGAAGAAACGAACGTCGTGCAAGCAACGGTAGCTTCCTTTGATGATGTACACCGATCAGTTTTTCCAACAACCAACGCGCCATGGGACTGTTCATCGCCCAGTTTAAAACGGGAGCCACTGTGCATCCGACCACACCAAAGGAATGAGCTCGAGATAGAATCCAGTCTGCTCGGTTTAAGCCATTGGCTTGGACGTATTCGGCCTTTGCTTCAATCATGAGTTGCGGAATATTGACATTTTCGGGGCACTCCAACTGGCATTGCTTGCAGTTGAAGCATAGATCGATCAGACGTTTCATGTCCGGTGCAGCGACATCCTGTGGCGAGATTGTTCTGCATGCGAAATTTCGCATCACATTGGCTTTCGCACGTGGGCTGGCATCTTCCGCCGGCGAGATGTGGAAGAAAGGACACATTCTGGAATCAGTGTGCTGCGTTCGACAGTCACCGCACCCATTGCACAGTGCCGCTGTCTGGTTTAATTCTTGAGTGTTCCATCGCAGGTTCAATTCGACTGTTGCAGGCGCTTGTACTGTCGGAGGTCGAAAATTTCTCAGTGTCACATGCGGGTCGTCGCTGATGATTTTTCCCGGGTTTAATAGATTGTGTGGATCGAAGATGTTTTTGATTTGCTGGAAGACTTTGTACAACGGGCCATATTGCGATCGGATAAAGGCAGTGCGCGACAGCCCGTCGCCATGTTCTCCACTGATCGTTCCAGCTACGGAGAATACGACCTGGTAAAGGTCCCTAGCGATCGCTTCGATTCGCGGGCCATCTTCAGGCATTGGAGCCATAAGGATCGGCCGTAAATGAACTTGGCCGGCCGCGGCATGTGCATACAGCGACGCCGTGACGTCGTGTTTTTGAAGAACTTTTTGCGCCCGAATTAGGAAATCATGAAGCATTTCGGTTGGCACTGCGATATCCTCGACGAACGGCAGTGGCCGCGCCGGGCCAGCAATTCGGGCCAGTAAGGGAACGACTGTCCGCGGCAACGACCACAAGAATTCGACTTCATCAAAATCGTATGCCTCGTAGGCGATCACAGCCTGACTGTTTAATGTCCGCACTTGATGGGTTACCATCTGGATTCTGTCGCGAGCCTGTTTAGAGCTGTACCCAGTTTGTTCCACAATGAGTGCCGCTTCGGCTGCCTGCGAGATGATCTTTTCGAAGTGCGGATGAGACTCGCGTGCTAATGTCAACACGCGACGATCCAGCAGATCACAAGCACTGGGTTGCTGCAGCGCAATTTCCTGCACGGCTTGGATCGCCTCTTCCAGCTGACCGAATAACATCAAGACGATGCCGCGATGCTCTGGCAGAGGAGTCGTGTGGAGTGTCGCTGCTGTGAACAGTCCCAACGTCCCCTCCGAGCCCACTAGCATGCGCGCAAGCCGAAGGTGATTGTTCGCGAGTATCCCGCGTAGGTAATAGCCGCTGCAATTCCTGATGAGCTGTGGCTGACGATCGACGATTAGCTCGTTGTTGTCCTCCAATAGCTTTACAAGTTTACTGATGATGGTTCGCTTGACGTTCAATTTGGCCGTTGAGTCGTCATAGCTGCCGGAATCCAAGAACGTTGGAGTCCCGGACGGCGGATGAGTTTTCAGAATGTCCAGCGATTCCGTGCCAAATTCGACCGTCGCACCGCCGGCTAGCACGACTTCAATGCTCTCGACGTGATCGCGTGCCGAACCGACGCGGACCGAGCGGGAACCAGCCGCATCCACTGCCAGCATGCTGCCGACGGTTGTGACGCGGGCGTTGTGTGGATCGGGCGGAAAGTATCGGCCGAGTTTCCGTAGCTTCCGATTCAAGACATCGTACACGATGCCTGGCTCAACACGAACGGTTTGGTCATCGATCCATTCAATCCGTCGCATGTTGCGCGAAAAGTCGACGATTAATCCGCCGCCCAAAGCAGCGCCTGTAACTCCGGTTCCCGCACCGCGCGCAATCAGTGGTATGTTGGTTTCCTCGGCGTAACGGGCCAGTGTTATCACGTCATCGCGATCTTGGGGAAAGACAACACCCAGCGGAGCAACTTGGTACAAACTTGCGTCACTGGAAAACATGGCAATTGCCATGGGATCGCAGCGGAGTTCACCTTTGAGCATTCCTGCTAGGTCTTCGGTGATTCGTCTGCGTTGATCGTCCACACCGGAACGCCTTGAAAGGACTTAGAATCGGGGACTCGCAGTGAAAATAGTTTTCACATTCGTCGTTCCGAAATTTAACATCCGCACGAACTTTACCGTTTCGATTCTGTCGATTTTTTCAGCCGGATCGCTTCCTGGCGGTAGCGTTCGGCCAACTCTAATTCGAAACGCGGATGATCCGTATCGTAAGTAGTTCGTCGATGACTAGCTTGGCAACGATAACACACCAAGACGTCTTTCATTAGAGTGTACAGAAGCAGATCGACAAGTGCGAATCCCATCAGAATACCAATTGCAGTGCGAGGCCAGTACTGCGCCCAGGCAATACTGCTCAACAATGCACCCAGAATGACGATGAACAATCCCAAACGTTGGGGAAAGTCCTTTTGCTTCCACAAGTCATCATTTCCGCAGGCTAGGCACCGTAGTGGTTTGTTGTTGTCGAGGTCGGCTGGTTGAACCTGACGCGACCAGTCGCAGTGTTGGCATTGCAGACAAATAGGCTTGTCAGAGATCTCCACTCGAATTGGTCGTTGGCAGACGGGACAATAAAAACTGAGATGCATGAGTTCAATTCATCACAGAGGTTGTTGCAGTTCGCGAAATAAGAGCGATGCCGTCATTTCTCCAATAAACGTCAATATGACTCCGACGTACAGAACTCCGGTTGCAGATTGAGTATTCTGATATTTCAGTATGTGCCACACCATTATGAAAACTACTAACGGACCGATGATACCGGTCAGCCATCGTAGGCCGAGCCATTCCCAATGAGTCAATGTCACCATTTGCCCCCAGGCAAGATACAATCCGACAGCGGACAGGGTCAGCCGGATCAGCACTGCGGTTCCAAAAACCTTGGTCAGCCACATCAACGGCGTGATTGAAGTTGTCGGTGCCGCTAAATACCAGTGACCCAAGAGCATGCCCGTTACCACACTGCCAAGTAACGTCGACGTCGACAACTCGGACATTAGATGCAGATAACCGGTCACCGAAGTGAACGATTGCAACGTTAAGGTCGAAAGCATTAGGACGACGGTTGAGACGACCATAATCACGAATACGAGTAGCTCGCCCTGCTTTCTACGTTCCAGTGTCCACATCACGGATCCTAGAAACGAGCAAACTGCAATCAGCGAACACAAGATTGTCGCTATTCTGTCAGAAACAATGGTTGTTTTCGCTGTGAAATGTCCAATGCTCAGCGCTGCCAGGACACTCAGCCCCAGTACAACCATCATTTGAATGCGGAAAAACCCCGAAGACACCTGGCTACGGGGCATGATGCTCCACATCAGACTCATTCCACAGATCAATCGTAACGCGAAGTGAGCGATCATGAGGCCTACCAGTGCTGGCTAATTTTATTTGGCCAGAATATGCGACGGGGACTTGACACCGAGCGAGTCATTTTCCGTTGATTAGAGCCATGACCTCGGCTCGGCTGGATTGGTTCGTTTTGAACAGTCCACGCACGGCACTGGTGATTGTCAGACTGCCGGGCTTGCAAACTCCGCGAATCGTCATGCAGGTATGAGTGGCCTCAAGAACGACGATGACGCCTTTGGCTTCCAATTGATCATGGAAAAGATCAGCGATCTGATGTGTCATCCGCTCTTGCACCTGAGGTTGGCGAGAGATTTCTTCGACAACCCGAGCAAGTTTGCTCAGACCAGCTATCTTGCCGTTCGGAAGATAGCCGACATGGGCCACGCCCATGAACGGCAATAGGTGATGCTCACACATGCTGCTGAAGCTAATGTCCCGCACCAGTACCAGTTCGTCATACTGTTCTCCGAAAACTTTTTGCAAATGCCGTTTCGGGTCGGTATGCAATCCGGAAAACAGTTCTGCATACATCCGAGCGACACGACTAGGTGTTTCGCGTAGATTTGGACGTTCGAGGTTTTCACCGATGGCAAGCAGGATTTCTCGCACCGCGTGTTCGATCCGTGCCAAGTCAACTTCTTGCACAGCAGACGATCTAATCTCTTCTGCGTCGCTTGGCTCATTGGTGATGCACTGGTCCGATTTGGGCGACAGGACACGTGGTAGAGTTCGGGACATCAAAACGTCTTTGCAATCAATTTCTACTGGAAGTACGATAGACAAATTCTAATCCGTCGATTCTAAATAGAACCACACAGAATCGAAAGTGGGCCGGGATTGAAAGCATAGATTTAGTGAATTTGGTGAGATTGACGTTGGACCGGGGCGACGGCGTTTCCGGTACGCGGCTACCAGAAAACGTTGACGTGCTCAACTCTAGTTGTAACGAGAAAATCACCAATTTGACAATTCGTGCGAACGCCAAGCGATTCGACGTATAGTTGGAAAATTCTAGTTTCTGATCCAGATTGTTGTCGTTGGGCGGATTCCACTATGTCAGTAGGAGTTGTTTGGATTTTTTTGATGATTATGGCGTGTACGATTAGGATCGCTGCGCACAGAAAATCGCTGTGGTACATGCTATTGAGAGTAGTTCATTGACTCGGTCGATTTGTCACGCGGGATTACTCTCACCTTTTCGGCAAGGCGACGGCATACAGCATTGTTACTGAACCAACCGACATCAGCATGAACGCGGACCATTGGGGCGGATCGACGACTTGCTGCCTTTGAGCATTCAGTGTCGTAAACAATCCGCGAAATCTCGGATCTCGGTTCGAGTCGTCTTTGGATGTCAGAACGATTCGATCGATCATCAAGAACGAAGCGCCCCACAGGCAGACGAATAGTCCGAGGGCAAAGAATATGGCTTTCATAATTAGGTTCACCTTCGTGGATAGAGGTGATAAGGCATCGCTTCAGTTTAGTCGCTACCAGCCAGGGGTGGTCGACTGTCAAACACGCAACGACCGCGCTAATTGCAGGCTGCGCAGGTCGACACCGTTGTCTGTATTATCGGGAGCTATTTCGAATTGACTTGATGCGTCTCAAAGTAGACATGCCGCGCATTCGCGATTGCCGATTGTTTGGGACGATTACGCTTGTTGTTCCGTGACCTTTCAGTGGATGGAGTGACCAGGTCGATTTAGGTCGTATGCGTTCTATACACTCTATGAGGTTTGAAGCGAGAATTCGGGGCGAAGAGAGGTCTTTTGAGGCGAGTTGATCGAAAAGGCTGGTTGCCGTCGAATGCGGGGTTCCGTTGGCGTTTGGTCTGCCAGTGTCCGAAGTGGATGTCCGAGATACGTGCTCTGGCATGAGTACGAACGCGGCCAGCTGGAATGGGTGAAGCCGTCTTGCTTCTCCTATGTTACGAGTCTCTGTAGCACTCGTAAGCAACCCACGCACTGCGGAAGTTCACAGATAGACTGCTAGAAAGATTTCTAAGCGTGCGTGGGGTAGGGAGGGCAATAGGCTATCCGGAAAAATCTGTAAAATTTTCTCCAATTCCAATCTGACCTTAGCGACGGATTGGGGTGTAAAGAGTCGGTATCAAGACCGAGGATGAGCCAAATCACCGAGGCGTATTGCATCTAGGACGTCGTAGGACACTGCCAGTCAGGAGCCAGAACTGCGGTCTTGGGTGGTTCAGCAGGAAGGCGAGTGTTGTTGGTATCGGGACCGCTGCATCACGAAGATGCTGGAACATCTTGCAGCGCCTGTTCGAAACATTCCCGGACCACCTTCATTCGTACTTTGGTATGTTCGGTTCGGGAACTTCATCGAGCAGTTGAGAGATGATGTCTTCGGGGGAAAATCCTTCAGCTTGAGCTTGGAAATTTGTCGATAGTCGATGACGCAAAACGGGAATCGCCACGCGACGAATATCTTCGAGCGATATACTGGGGCGACCATCCATGGCGGCCATTGCCTTGGCGCCGGCGATCAAGAACTTTCCCGCTCGGGGACCGGCACCCCAGTCGACCATTTCACGAATGAATTTCGGAGCCGCATCGTCTGACGGACGGGTCGCCCGTATTAGCCGGGCGACGTAGTTGATCGTCAGCGGACCGGCCTCGATCTGGTTGATTTGTTGTTGCAAGTACACGATGGACTTGGCCGTCAGTACTTTGCGAACCTCAGCCGAATCGTGGTCGGTGGAGGCCAGGATTTGCTCTTCATCCTCTAGGGTCGGATAGTCAACCTTCACGTTGAACATAAACCGGTCCAGTTGTGCTTCCGGTAGTGGATAGGTGCCTTCCTGCTCTATCGGATTTTGTGTGGCGATCACGAAAAACGGTTCGGGCAACTTGTAAGTCGTCTGGCCGACAGTTACTTCTCGTTCTTGCATGGATTGCAATAGTGCTGCCTGTGTTTTCGGTGGAGTTCGGTTGATTTCGTCGGCCAACAGAATATTGGTGAATACCGGTCCGTGAACAAACCGAAATTCGCGCCGGCCCGTGTCCGATTCTTCTAAGACGTTCGTTCCGGTGATGTCTGACGGCATCAAGTCGGGCGTGAATTGGATGCGTTTGAAGGCCACATCCAGAATCTGGGCGATGGTACTCACCATGAGTGTTTTGGCCAATCCGGGAACGCCGACCAGCAGACAGTGACCTCCAGTGAAGAGTGCGGAAAGAATCTGCTC
>CAUZSN010000069.1:0-15715 GCA_963582345.1 Planctomycetota bacterium | reverse complement strand
CTGGTAAAAAAGTAGTCTTTGTCATATCGCCCAATTTTGTGGACAAGTCAAAGTACAGTCATTATGCGAAGTATTCCGAAGTCGACACCGGAATAAGGACCAGGCCCACTTCAACGTTTCTGGTCACCTCAAAGCGGAAAAGTCCAAGTGCTCTGGACGCGGAAATTGTGGTGCAGTGATCAAAATCGTCGGTTTATTTACCCGAGTTTCCTACCGAGCGCTTCAGCTACTTTGCGACATTCGGTCATTGCTTCATCGAATTGCGCTGGCGTCATTGATTGGGCTCCGTCGCTGAGCGCCTTTGATGGTTCGGGATGGACTTCGATGATCAAACCGTCACAGCCTACGGCAACTGCGGCAGTGCACATGGGCCGAACCAGCGACGCCAGGCCCGTTCCGTGACTCGGATCGACGATGAGGGGCAAATGCGTACGTTGGCGCAAATACGGTACAGTTGCCAATGGCAATGTGAATCGCGTGTGCGTTTCGAACGTGCGGATTCCTCGTTCGCACAACATTACCTGCGAGTTTCCTTGATCCAGGATGTATTCGGCTGCCAGCAAGAATTCATCGATGGTAGCGGACGGGCCGCGTTTCAGCAAAACTGGTAGGCGCGTCTTGCCGACTGCCTGCAGTAGGTGATAGTTCTGCATGTTTCGGGCGCCGACCTGCAAGATGTCAGCGTACTGCGCCACCATGTCGACGTGATGCGGCGTCATGACTTCTGTCACAACAGCCAGGCCAGTCCGGTCACGTGCTACGGCCAACAGCTTCAGACCCTCTTCCTTTAGCCCCTGGAACGAATACGGACTGGTGCGTGGCTTGAAGGCGCCGCCGCGAAGTCCCGTTGCGCCGGCCTCTTTGACCTGCGCTGCCACTGCTAAGATTTGGTCTTCGCTTTCCACAGAACACGGTCCTGCAATGACTCCGATCGAGCAATTGCCGATCTCCAAATCGCGAACCTGGACTGTGGTGGGCTCTGATTTTGTCTCCATGCTAGCCATTTTGTACGGAGCCAAAATGGGGACAACCGTCTCGACGTCTTCGCACGATTCAAGCGTTTCGCGATCGCCGTGCCCTGTGTCGCCGATTGCAGCAACTACAGTCCGTTCGGTGCCGACGATCACGTGAGCCTTTAATCCCAAGTCTTCAACTCGCTGTGCCATTTTCTGAACCATCTCTTCGGTTATGCCAGGTTTCAGAACAACAATCATGGAAATTCCTCCTGGACTCCAAGCCGTTTATGCTTTCCAGTTGCCCGCCTGCAATGCCAATTAACTTATACCCTTATCAATTAGCAATCGCGAAAAACAGCGGGGACACCATAAAAAAACCCTGGAACCGGATGGGATTCCAGGGCGTGGAGAATTCGAAATTAAAGGATCAACGTTAAATTATGTCGCCCATCCGCCCGGGACACCCCTCAGCGGAAAACCAAAAAGAAAACCCGAACCAAGCACCAACTACAACAATGCCAACTTTCACACGGATTTGATTGAACTCGGTCAGCGACATGTCCGAAATTCCTGAATACATCATTCAAGACAAACATCTTTATTTTTTAAAAAGTTCCTAGTGAATGCATTGTAGAAAAATTTCAAGACGCAAGTCAACCACTTAAGAATTTAGAATGATTTTTGTGGTCTTGAAATTAATGACATGTTGCTTGCGCAAAGTGAGTTGCGTGATATCATGATTTTTTTATTAGAATTGTGATCTGAAGTGCCGGCGCAACTTCGAGAAATTAACTCCGATCTGACTGCAACGCGAATACTGCGACACGCATGATGACAGTTCGCGTTGGTTGGGCGGTCCTTCCGGATGCAGGCTGCTGTGTCTAATGCGCGTTTGGAGAATGGATCGGAATGGTCCGTAAGGTTACGGGAAGCACGCGATCATCGCGTTAACGACACCGACATGATCGTCTTGGCGCGGAGACTGAACAACCAGCGATTTGGGGAATGCCAATTGAAGACCAGCCAGGACAAAATCCCAAACAACGCCTGGCGAAGAATCGATGCCTGTACTGAGCTGATTGTTTCCGAACTCGAGAGCACGTCGTTCTTCGAACGCAAATGCACCCATCCCATATTTCCTGACGAGATGACCCAGTAGAAAATCCGTCCAGTACTCGCATCGTCGCCGCAATCGGTCGACCTGTGACAATTTGACGGTCGACACGCCAGGATCGTTGACCATTAGGCTGAGTGCCCGTTGACGAGCTTCTAAGTGACCGAAAATTCGCTTCGCACCAGCAGCTCAGCATGTCGGAAATGTCGCTTGCGATCGGTCGCCGTCATTACGGCGCCCATACACGCGTCAACATCTCGGTTACGAAAACCTCTTGAATGACCGGCTTGCAATGGTCTCAGACCACTTGATCTTGTGCGGCCAAACGATTCAGGAACCGGTGCAGCCTGATTGTTCAGACGACGCATCCAACTGTGCAAATAGTTTCTGTCATGGTACCAATACCGCTGTAGCTGAACGTCCGGGACTGGCAACGTGCCCTCGATTAAATGCGTGCTATAAGCTGATACAAGGGCCGCAAATTCCGCGATCTGGCAGAAATTTAACTCAATTTGTCCTGAAAACGTTGCACTGAACTAAATTCGTGTGTGGTAGCACTCGTCCTTGCGGAAAAAGCAGTGCCGCAATGTCCGATTCGCTAAACGTGCCGCAACACCTGAATTTCAAAGGCTTTGAGTTTGACTAGCCGTGATCGAATTCTGTCATATCCAGACTACGATGTTGTGAAAAATCAACAGTGTCGATCTACACGACAACTTGTTTTCCCGCTTAGAGTTTTTATTCCTCGACAAACCATTTGGCTAGTGGTTTAGAAGTTTGCGGACACGATGCTTTACAAAGCGAAGCAGTCTAGTCGCAATCGCGTTTGCCTTGCTTTGGAAGTGTTGGTTTCATGATATAATTGCTTAAGTCAAATTCATCGAGCCAATAAGTAGCAGCGACCCGGAAAATCGCACGCTGTCAGAAAATTGTTCCCAGATGTGTTACCTGCGATAATTATCGGAACCGACAGAGCGTCTGCAATTAATTCGGACCGGAGACCCGAGGTTTCTGTGAAACAGAGGGGACGAACCATTGCCGTCATGCCAGCTTACAATGCCGCGTCAACGCTGCGTCCAACGGTAGCTGATATTCCGGACGGAACTGTCGATGAAATCATATTGGTCGACGACTGCAGTAGCGACGACACGGTTCAAATCGCTCATGAACTGGGTTTGACCGTCATCACTCATGATCAGAATCGCGGTTACGGTGCCAATCAAAAGACCTGCTACAAGCATGCGTTAGAAGCTGGTGCCGACTATGTGGTGATGATTCATCCCGACTACCAATATGACAGTCGCCTCATTCCTGTCGCGGTCGAAATCTTGCAACTTGGCATTTGCGATTGCGTGTTAGGATCACGTATCCGAACACGTCACGAAGTACTCGCCGGCGGCATGCCACGATACAAGTATCTCGCGAACCGAGTTTTGACGATGATCGAAAACATCGCGTTGGGACAAAATGTGGGAGACTTTCACAGTGGTTTCCGCGCGTATCGCCGTGAGATCTTGGAAACAATCTCGTACGAACACAACTCAGACGACTTTGTCTTCGACAGCCAATTCCTGGCACAGGTGGTGTTTTTTGGTTTTAATCTGGGCGACATTCCCGTTCCGGTCCGCTACTTCGATGAAGCGTCGAGCATTAATTTTCGGCGAAGCGTCAAGTACGGACTGCAAACTCTAGGCGTCTTGGTTCTCTACTGGGCAAATCGCCTGAGAATCGCTCGATCGAGGATCTTCGTGGCCGCTTCTCGTCAAGATTAGAGTAATTCCAAGTGCCGTGCGGCCATCGCTGCGCAATACGCCCGTGGTGGACCAAAGCAGTACCGCAAATGGACGTAGTCCCAGTTGACACGAAGGTCATAGGACAACATCTCGCTCTTCACAGATCTGATTTGGCCGAACTAGATCCGTCTGTCCAGAACTTCTGCTTCCTAAAAACTGGAAGCCCAATTGACACGCTGCATTATCACTAACTGATTTATATTACAACTATTTAAATTTTCTGAATCGCTGCAGACGCAAACCTCGAAATCTTTTCCCAGTCTGGTAGGACAACCATCTCTCGCGATGCGAGCTCGTATCAGATTCGGACCTTTTAGCCATCTTCGCGTCTACTTGACCACTATATTGGACAATGGCATAATGGAGGGCTTTCGAACAGCTACGTTGTCTGAGCTAACCATGCCACTGATGTTCAAGAAAACAGAACTGACCGAGTTCAAAAATCTGCTACTTTCGCTGCAAGCCCGGTTGCGCGGCGACGTCAAACATCTCACAGACGGCGCCTTGGCTCGCTCCGATGGCAGCGATTCGAAAAGTCCCACGCACATTGCTGAATTGGGCACTGACAGCTTCGAGCAGGATTTTTCGCTGCGATTCGTTGAGAACGAGCAAGAAACACTTCAAGAAATTACCGCCGCCTTAAAACGAATTGATGCAGGAACCTTTGGAGCCTGCGAAATGTGTCTTGAAGAAGGCAAGTCCGCGTCGAAATCCATAATCAAGAAAACTCGTTTGCGGGCCATTCCGTTTGCTCGTAACTGTATCGACTGCGAGCGGAAGCGCGAAAAACTATCTCTATGAAGCCGGTTCCCGCCAACCGATTCCTCTGCTTCTTTCTATTCGCCATCGGCGGTTTGTCTTGGGACCTCTATTCCAAGAGCACTGTGTTCAATTCACTGGGTTACCCAGCCTCTTCGAGCGACTGGGTGCAAACTTACTTAGGCGGCTGGACCACATTCTGCCTGTATACGAATTTCAACCCCGGCGCCCTGTGGGGCATCGGCCAGGACTACACTTGGCTGTTTTCCGGACTAAGCGTCGTCGCGGCAATCGGTGTGATCTACTGGCTGTTCGTGGCCAGAGCTGCCAGAAGTCTGTGGTTGACCGTTTCTCTGGCGCTAATCATGGCCGGAACACTGGGTAACCTGTATGATCGACTGGGCTTACATGGGTGTGTTGATCCAATGACCGGCAGTCGCAAATACGCGGTGCGCGATTTTCTGCTGCTCACATTCGGCCCCCCGGACCTAGCCATGCCCGACCGCTTTCATTGGCCAGTCTTCAACTTCGCTGACGTGTTCCTCGTGACGGGCGCTATCATGCTCGTGTTACAATCGTTCAAGGCGGCAGACAATGATGCCCAGCAAACCCTATCTGATCCGTTTGAGCAGCCGCCTGAATAGCGGACTTGTCCGGATGGATGGTGAACGCCGCCACCGGCATCGATTCTTCATTCAATCGCAGCAGCAAACAGACGGTGGATTTTCCGACCGCGAAGGCGATTCTGACATTTACTATACTGGCTTTGCCATCCGTGGTCTTTCGGTTCTTGGTGGATTGCGTCCTGACGAATGCGAAAGCCTCGGCCAATTCATCCAGTCATACTCGAAACACCAACTCAATGTCGTGGACCTAGTCAGTTGGCTTTATAGCACTCTGGCCGTTCAGACATTTGGAGGTCCAGAGGTGTTTGATGACGTGAAAATAAATTGGGGCGACCAACTTACCAGCACATTAGAATCCGTTCGAACCAAAGACGGCGGGTATGCCAAGACGCGTGAAGGAGCAACCGGAAGCACATATCACTCGTTCCTTGTCGCGCTCACATATGAACTGATTGGCAGATCGGTCCCAAATCCGAACGCGCTTGTGCAATTCATCCACGATCGCCAACGAGACGACGGCGGTTTCGTTGAAATTGAACCGATGTCGCACAGCGGAACGAACCCGACCGCTGCGGCTGTCGCGCTGTTGTTGATGTTCGACGCCATGAACGAAGAACTGCGTGACGACGTGCACAAATTCCTGCAGATCATTAGAAGTCCGGAGGGCGGCTTTAAGGCCAACGCACGAGTCCCCTACGCCGATGGGCTATCGACGTTTACAGGCCTGCTAACAGCACACGACCTGGGAATCAAGACTATCCTCGATCCTGCAAATGTCGAAGCATTTGTCACTAACAAATTGGAACTCCCTGCCGGAGGCTTTCGTGCAGCCAGTTGGGACAATCAGGCCGACGTCGAATACACGTTCTACGGACTCGGTGCGTTGGGTTTACTGTGGACCACTGACGAGTGAAAAGCGATTTTGACTCGTATCAACCCAACCAGTAAAAACCGGAGACCGCCCAATCACGCAACTGATCCTCGACCTGGAGTCACGCGGACTCCTCGATCGCACGCTGGTTGTAATCACCAACGAATTCAGTCGAGACATGATCATTGAAGGGGTGCCTGGAAGCAATGCACGAGATCAATCTCGAGAGAAAACCGACGTGTTAAAAGAGATGAAACACTATGGACTACATCAACATTTCACCGGTAATAATGTTCGGCGGTGGCGTGAAGCGGGGATTCTTATACGGTGAATCCGCTCCTCAACGACCGTGCGTTGCCATCAAGAACCCGGTATCCGTATCGGAGATTCACGCCACGATGGTCAAGACGATGGGGATTGGTCCCAAGACATCACTCAATGTCGAACGTCGTCCGTTTTACGTCACTAAAGACGGACAAGGCCAGTTGATCAATAATCTGTTTGGCTGACAAACAACCGAAGGCCTCGCATCGCTATCGCCGAGAGGCGGCGTTTTTTTCGGCGAGAGCCAACTCAGCCCTCATTCGGGCCAAGACCTCAGCATGTTTTTTTGAGGCTGCCAGCTTGAAAGTGCTCGGCCGAACCTTGCTCCAAATCAAATAATTTCTCGCCGTCAGCCCAGCGGGCGTATCTCCATCGATCAGTATGGATGGCCTTTCCTAGCTTCTGTCCTCGAGTCACGACGGTGTAAGTGACTGTGTTCCAAGTGTATGTCCAATAGATACCGCGAATCTGATTCAGCAGAATCCGTTTCCTCGTCGCGACTGTTGCATCGCGAAAACTCACTCGCCGATTACCCAATGTGTTTTCCGCCGACCTTGTCCGACACGAACTGGATCTACATGGTAAATTTGATTTGAAACAGTCTCTAAACCATAGAAGACAAACATGCCTCATAAATCAAAGCCGATTCGCCAAATCGGGATGATGATCGGATTCATTTTTTTGGCCGGGTGCACCAGCCTGATGCGAACTCCAGTTCCTCCTTGGACGGTCTATGATCCGCTTCGTGGCCTGTCTGACCAAATGTCGCAGGAGTTCTTGCCAAGTGCGAAGGCCAAGGACTCGCAGAGAGCGGCTATTGCACTATCTCCATCACAGACTGGGAGAAAATTGGAAAGTGAACATCGACCAAAATCATCTCGGCTTGTCAACGGCCCAAAAATTGTGCCCCAAAATATCGTGGTTTCCCGGAAGTTGAATCTCACAATCAAAGTCTCGGAGCAAAAGCAGGTCGGCAGCCCGGCGACTTTTCAGCTCGTGATCTGGAATTCGGGTGGCACGGCTGCGGACAATGTCACTATAGCCGTCGATTTCGATGAAGCACTCGTTTTCCCTGGCCAGCGAGAAAAACAACTGCAACGATCGCTCGGACGCATCGGACCGCAAGAGCGTAAGAAACTGGCGCTCACATTAACCAGCGATCAAGCCGGTCGACATAGTTGTCGCTTTACGCTGACTTCCGACGGAGTGGAGTCGGTCTGGAAATCGGTCGCCGTCGAGTTTTTTCCGAGGCGCCTAGATGTCCAGATCATCGGACCGTCACGCCGGACGATCGGCAGTCGAGCAGAGTATGTCGTCAAACTTTCCAACAAATCCTCGCGCGATCTTCAGAACGTTCGCCTGACCTTAAACCATGACGCGGCGCTTCAACCAAAAGAAACGTCTGAAGGCGTTGTCCAAAACCCAGGAACGTTGATTTGGAATCTCGATACACTGCGTCCGAGCCAAGGCATTCAACTGGTAGCCGAATTCGATTGCACGGCCGCCGCTGTCAGCGCTTACGTGTTTGCTCGAGCGACAGGAAACAATGTTCCCGATGAGCGAGTGGGCAAATACTTGGCAATCACTCCTGTCGAAGGCATCCTTGACTTTAGGATTGATGACAGTGTCGAACCTTTGAAATGCGGCGAGGAAACTCAATTCACTGTTTCGATTCACAACCGCAGTTTGCAAGTCGTCCGTCAGATGCACCTGCAGACACTCGTACCGACAAATATGCGCGTGATTGCTGTGCAGGTGTTCCAGGCGGGCCAGCCACTGGACTTAAACTTCGAACTGCGCGGGCAACAACTGAGTTTCGATCCGATTAGTCGCTTAGGTCCCGAAACAAGCATTACGTTTGAAATTCAGACAAAAGCGCTTCGAGCAGGTGACGCGGAATTCCACGCCAGCCTAAAACACTCAACGGATCGGATCCCACGGGAAGTCTCTGAACTTACGACCGTGAATCCATGAGACTCGGTTCGCCTGATGGATCCTGTGGGCAAGGTGCTAGATTGCTGTACCAACTGCAAGCCGACCATTTGCAGCTTCACAGCACAACTGGAACATTGTGAACCGTGGCCTTTGAAGAAATCCCACTTGACTGCATGGGTTGATCTCACTAACCTCCAGCCTGGCTAAGGTAGGTCATGTAGGGCCTGTCTTCGCCGACTTTCCGGTGCGAGAAACGGAGTTTTCGAAAGGACGTTACCAACCAGTCCATTTCTTATAGTCGGTAGCGTAGGTTGGGCCGGTTCCGGAACGTAACGCCAATGCTGTTGCGGCAACAAGGCCCCCTGCTTATTGTCCACGCCCCCGCCAAACTCAATCTGTTTTTGGAGGTTCTGGGCAAGCGGACTGATGGATTTCACGAGATCGAAACGTTAATGATCTCAGTCAATCTTTACGACACACTGAGTTTCAAAGATGGATCCTCTCGGAAGGTTCAACTGCGTTGTTTCGATGTCGGTTCTGTCTGTGAAACTGCTGCCGCTGAGGTCGGTAGCCTTGCAAGCGGACGTAATAATCTTGTTGTGCAAGCGGCATATCTGTTGCGCAAGTACACGGGTATTGAACGCGGCGCCCGGATCAATTTACTAAAGCGGATACCCGTTGCTGCAGGCTTAGCAGGAGGTTCAAGCGATGCAGCCGCGACGCTCGTGGCGCTCAACCGGTTGTGGAACCTGAAGCTGTCACTCACCGAGCTTCAACAGTTGGCATTGCAACTGGGAAGTGATGTCGGTTTTTTTCTCACTGGGTCGTCGTCAGCCATCTGTCGTGGTCGAGGTGAGCTCATTGAACCTTTGCGATTGCCCCTTGGCGTGCACTTTGTGATTGCCCGTCCGAAAACTGGACTTTCAACGGCAATCGTCTACGGGCATTGCCGACCGCGCCGCTATCCAAAAGGCGCGGACCGATTGGTCGACGCTTTGAAGCATGGGCATCTGGGACAGGCAGTCCGATTCCTTCACAATTCTCTCCAGCCTCCGGCCGAACAATTGAACGTGGATGTAAAGAAGCTGAGATCAGCCTTTTCGAGACAACCGGTACTCGGCCATATGATGAGCGGCAGTGGCTCCGCCTACTTCGGCATGTGTGCCAACTCGCGGCAGGCGTTGAAAGTGGCAGCCCGCCTCCGGTCAATGGGCATCAACCATGTCAGCACCGCTCAAAGCGGACCCTAATCAGCAGCAAGGAGGACAGCCGTGAATATTACTGAAGTGCGAGTCAAACTCATGGACGATCCCCACGATCGGTTACAGGGCTTTTGTTCGATTACGTTTGACGCCTGTTTCGTCATTCGCGATCTGAAAATCGTCCAGGGAGTGAAAGGTGCGTTTGTGGCCATGCCCAGCCGCAAGCTTACCGATCGGTGTCCGACATGCAGCACAAAAAATCATATTCGGTCGCTGTTTTGCAACCAATGCGGAGAAAAGCTGGAGGAAGACCGAGCCACGAAAGACCCGGATGGCCGCGCAAAGTTGTATGCTGATATCGCGCACCCGATCAACTCCGATTGTCGTGAAATGATCCAGAGTCGAGTTCTGGAAGCGTACAATGAGGAGTTGATCCTGGCAAGACAACCTGGATATACCTGCACTTACGACGACTATGGTGAGGACCGCTACGCGACATTGAGTGAGCCTATTGAGGAAATGGCACAGCCAACCATCGTATCAGGCAGCAAGGACGCAGCGCACCGGATCGAACCAGCGGGGCAACCCGGACCGCCGCATCACAATATCGTAGCCGACTCGCGCCAATCGACGCCCGCAACTGCCGCCACAAGTGATAGTGCTGATTCTGCCGACCAATTCGGTATCGGTATCGATTAGTCCATCGTTCGTTAAAACTATTCACAATGCAGCCCTCACACGGAATGGACCACCAGAAACTGGTAGACTTACCGCCTAAAGAGGCCATTACGAACAAGACGACCACTCTTGCTCAAACTGGATACGCTTACCAAAAGTATTCGACCGCGTTGCGAAAGATTTTCATACCGTCCCCTTCTCCGGACAAACCGAGTCGAGTCCAGTTTGGATGCTGAGTCATATGGATAAATCGCTCGGGATGAGGCATCATGCCCAGGACACGTCCTGTGAAATCGCCTAGTCCAGCAATGTTGGCAATCGAACCATTGGGATTTACTGGATATGGCAGCACTTGACGCGATACACCAAATGCGGCATTCGTGACAGACCCTGTCTGTTGTGTTTTGCATTGCGTGCGTTGTAGACCGGGTTCAGAATAACACAATGCGATTTGGTCGTGACGAAACCACTGGTCTAAAACCGCATCGTCTTCCACGACAAGCTTGCCTTCCGCATGCGCTATGGGCAAATCGATTTCATCGATACCACGGAGAAAAACGTTCTGCTGTGCCAATCGCTTCAAACGAACCCACAAGGCCGTATACCGACCGTTGTCATTCCACGTTAATGTCGCTGCTTGTCGACGCGGTTGTGCAGGCGGCCAGTCCTTGCTTCCGCTGGGCAGAATGCCGGATTTCAACAGCACCTGAAAGCCGTTGCAAATGCCGAGAATCAATTTGTCCGTTTGCAGGAATTCGCCGATTGATTCGGCCAGGTGCCCTTGTAACTGGCGGGAGAAAATGACTCCGGCACCGATGTCGTCACCGTAACTAAATCCCCCGGGAATACACAGGACTTGATACTCGGCCAGCATCCGGGGGTTCTCCAGAACGCGAAACAGGTGCACACGTGTGGCGGCGGCGCCGCACGTCTCAAACGCGAACGCCGTCTCGACGTCACAATTTGTTCCCGGAGCACGTAGAACACAAACTTTGGGCTTGACCATCGATGTAGCAGACCACTAACGCGATTATTGAAAGTTGTAATACTGTAGATGTGCGATGCTAGTCATCCGAGATAGTTCCTGCCAGATTGCGGTTGGTAATTTTTCAGAATTTCCGCAAAGGTAATAGTTCTCGCGCCATGGAAGGCAAACTGCAGTAAGCGCGGATCATGATTGGGTTTCGTCGCACGACGGGACTTCCAAGAAGTCTTGCTCGTCAAGACATTCGTCCACAGTTATCATTTGCGATTGTCCGTTCATGGTTCAAGACCATTCATGTTCGCAAATCAATGACGTCAATCACCTACCGACCAACTGACGAAACGACTAAAAAACTCAATGTGCTTTCGCGAAATCTCGCGAACGTCATTCAGGGTAAGGACGACTGTATTGACATACTGATCATCGCTTTACTGTCCGGCGGGTCTGTATTGATGGAGGATGTGCCGGGAGTCGGCAAAACGACGTTGGCCAAAGCGTTGGCGAAGTCTATCGACGTCGACTTTCAGCGAGTGCAGTTTACACCCGATCTACTCCCGAGCGACATACTAGGCACATCGATCTACAATCCCGTTGACGGCTCATTCGCATTTCGTAAAGGCCCAATATTTTGCAACGTGCTTCTGGCCGACGAAATCAATCGCGCCTCGCCACGAACGCAGTCAGCCCTACTGGAGGCAATGAACGAAACACAAGCAACGATCGAGGGAACTCGGTATGAATTGCCCGTTCCCTTTTTGGTTCTGGCAACTCAGAACTCAATCGAGTTCCATGGCACCTACCCGCTGCCGGAAGCACAACTGGATCGTTTTCTGTTGCAATTGACTTTGGGTTACCCTGATAAGCAAACCGAGGTTGACATCCTGTACGCTCAGGCAGATTCGCACCCGATCGAACGAATCAAACCCGTCTTGAGCCGGGATGAAATTATTACACTGCAGAATCAGGTAAAGAACATTCGGGTTGAAGAAAGTGTTTCGCAATATATGGTAGAGATAGTGCAGATGACGCGCACCGACGGCCGCCTGGCATTGGGCGTCAGCCCTCGCGGCTCATTGATGCTGTTCCGAGCAACACAAGCGGCAGCATTTTCCGCCGGACGCGATTACGCACTCCCCGATGACGTGAAACGGCTGGTGCCTTTCGTGCTGCCGCACCGAATTATACTCACCTCGAAAGCTAAATACAGCAACCAAACCAAGCAAACTATCATCGAAAATATTGTCGACCAAGTCAAAATACCTACGTGAAGTTGGCAGACCGCAAATCGCGCAGAGCATCGTAGATTCAGCCAAACGAATTCAATGAAAATTCGGCGGCCATTCATTTCAGGATACCTGGACACTCTTCGGAATCGCTGGCGTGCCAACGTTACGCCGGGAGGGAAATGGTTGATCGGCACAGCGTTCCTGTCCGGCTTAGGAGCCGTTTCCGTCACCGTCCCCGTCTATCAAATTTTCTGTGCCGTGGCCGCGTTGTTGGTTGTCGCCGAGATCGCTGGTTTTCTGTGGCGGCCCAAGGTGACAGTCAGCGGCGAATTGCCAAAAAGAACGAGCGTTAGTCAACCCGTAACGGGCGAACTGACCGTGACGAACCGATCACGTTGGCCCATTTACGATTTTTCACTAGCATTCTTCGAACTACCGGACGCATTGCAGGAACTGGATAGGGAGCGAATGGTCCCAGTTCTTCGCAGCGGCGAATCGATTTCAATATCAATCACCCTACAGTCATTGCGACGCGGCCTGTACGAATTACCTGGAATACGACCGTACACAACGTTTCCTTTCAACGTATGTCGTAGCGGTTGGTCTCGCGTGCCCGTGGGATCACTGCTGGTGCTGCCATCGTTTCATCGGCTTTCCAATATCGACATTTCATTGGGAACCCGCTATCAACCCGGTGGAATCGTCCTGACATCTCATGTGGGTGAATCGCCGGAGTATATCGGCAACCGCGAATACGTACCGGGCGAACCAGCGCGGCGGTTAGATTTCCGGTCTTGGGCGCGTCTGGGGCGACCGGTTGTCCGTGAGTATCACGAAGAATACTATTGTCGCATCGCATTAGTTCTAGATACGTTCGTCCCGCCTGAGATCAAAGCAGGCACCGCAGGATTTCCGAATCTGGAAGCGGCCGTCAGCTTGGCCGCATCAATTGCCGACGCGCTCTCAGGCGGCGAACACCTGATCGACATCTTTGCAGCCGGACCTGAACTTTACGTCTTCCGAGCCGGCCGGCATACAGCGCATCTGGAAAATGTTTTGGAGATCCTTGCCTGCGTTGGCGCCTGCCGCCGGAGCCCATTCGATACTATCGCTCCAACCATCGCCGACGAGCTGGGAAACATATCGACGACAATCTGCGTATTTCTGGATTGGGACCAGCCTCGTCGCCAATTGGCCCGGACTGCTCTGGAAGCGGGCTGCCGGCTGAAGGTACTAATCGTTCGAGACGGCCCAACCACCATGCCGGTTGACAGTCATGAGATTTCCGATATTTCCCAGTATTCGATTGCAAGCATTCGCGACGGAAGTATGGAAGTTCTATGACGTTCTTTCGGAAGAATCAGCAGCGACTCCTCGGTTTTCTGCTGATTTGCGTGGAATCTGCAGCGCTGGGGTATTTGTCGCAGACGGTTTTTTTCCCAGTTAGCATTTGTGTTTCGGCACTCGTAGCAGTTCTGACGAACATACGATTCTCTCCAAGCCAACGCACGGCTTCCTGCATGACTGCCGGATTGACGTTACTTTTCATTGCCAAATACCGACTCGCTCCGCTTGAACTGCGTTCTAATCAAATGTTCTTCGACTCCGAATTTCCCCACGCGATTGCCCAGTTACTTCTGGTCATCCAAGTAGCTCAATTCTTTTTGGACAAGTATAACGATCGATTACCGGCAATCTTGCCCGGCTTGGCAGGCATCGTTTTGATCTGCACTGCCGACATACGAATCTCGTCGCAACAAAGAACTGTCTTTCAACTGTTTGCTGTCTGTTTCGCGGTGTTGTCGGCTTTGTACTTCAGCGCCAGCCGAAAACCGGTCGCCCGGCTGTCCCACACGAGCCTAAGAACGCGGACAGTGACGTCCGGGGCCATTCTGTTTGTCATTGTAATCGTTGCTTGGTTCTCAGCCAGCACTTTATATCACAACGAAAGTCGCATTGATCGCTGGATCTCACGAATTCTAGCGACCCGCTCTCAGTCCGGCTCGATTGGTTTCACAGGCAAGGGTCAATTGGGAAGTGTCGCTTGGCGGAATCAAGTTTGGTGGAATCAAATCGCCTTGCGTGTTTATGCCCAGCACACACCCGGATATCTGCGAGGCATGGCATTCGATGAATACTCCGCCAGCGAATGGTTCGTAAGTACGCCTGGTCGGGACACGCTAAATCCAATCAACCAACCACCGAATGGAATATTGCCAACTCAAGGAAACCAAAAATTGTTTGCGCTGAATGGTGCGACGTCTGGTCATTGGCAAGAAGCAGGAATCTGGCCGCATGCTAGATTCAAACAGAAATGTTTTACGCCGTTGGGTACAACGCATCTGAGAACCGACTCAGATGATGTCACAGTGGACGACCACGCTATTATCGAAACCGACGGTCGGTCCCCCGCTTACCACTACACGGCGTACATCCCGACAGTCGAAACCGTCACATTATTGTCTCCAGTAATCGAACGTCGGCTAATAGAATTTCCGGCCGACCTTGATCCGCGAATTCAAAATTTAGCTGAATTAATTTTCGACGGTTGTTCAACAACTCGCGAAAAAACCGAAGCGGTCGAACGCTATTTCCATGATCATTATCAATACAGCTTGGGAATGGCAGCACCCCCCGATCAAGATCCCATGACGCACTTTTTGCTCCAGAAGCCAGGCTCACTTCGAAAGCCGGCCGGGCATTGCGTCTTCTTCGCAACGGGAGCAGCACTTCTGTTGCGAATTTCGGGTGTTCCCTGCCGCTATATCACCGGATTTGTCGCCAACGAACGCAATGACTTCGGCAATTATTGGGTCTCGCGAAATAACGATGCTCACGCATGGGTTGAGGCATTCGATCCCCAACAGGGTTGGATTATCGTCGAAGCCACCCCTGCGCAGGGCGTGCCCGGACCGTCACCGCCATCGCAGGCAACGCAGTTCAGCGAGTATCTTCGGGACCGCATCCATATGTTTCATGTGACACTGTGGCAAGGTCGATTGCGGTCCATTGCAACAGCATGCCTGTTGTCACTGATAGGTGTTCCCAGTTTCGTCTTGGCATTGGCGATAATATTGGTGACGGCGTTTTATCTTCGACGAAAATCGCGATTACCCCAATCCGATCGACAGGATCACGTACTGCAACACCTTCACCGTCTGTTGAATCAAATGGACGCGCAACTTCGAAAGCAGAATCTGCAGCGCCGACACAGTGAAACCCTACATCAGTTCGCTGACAGAATTG
>CAUZSN010000068.1:0-15750 GCA_963582345.1 Planctomycetota bacterium | reverse complement strand
CCAATCAGTTACTCCAATTGTTCGTCGACAACAGGCTGGTCGAGACTCGGCGGTGCGACCTACCGGCGGGGACCGAAGTGACAATCCCCTTTATGCATAGGTTCGACTTCGGTGGCGAACACGAGCTTAAAGTGCGATTGGAAGAAGACTCGCTACTCGTGGACAATGTGCGACGGCTGTCGATGTCGTCCAAGGGGGAATTGAAGGTGTTGCTGGTCAACGGCGAACCAGCCGGTGAATCCGAGAAAACGGCCACGTATCATTTGCGTCTGGCGCTATCACCTTCGACGGCAGACAAACCGTGGCACGGCATCATGCAGCCAGATGTCATCAATGAGGGAGATTTTGCCACTGCCGAACTGGGTCGATATGACTGCATCTTTCTTTGCAATGTTGCCATGCTAACGAATCAAGAGGTCCAGATCCTACAATCGTATGTCAATAGTGGCGGCGGATTAATCATCAGTTTGGGTGATCGCGTTAAAGTCGATCAATACAATCTTCGCTTGTATCGAAATGGCACGGGGCTGTTGCCTGCTAAGCTGGGAGATCGAGTGGGTGACCAGCAAGCAGAACCAGGAACCTATTTTCATTTTGATCCAAGAGAATTTGAGCATCCGATCGTCCGCGCCTTTCAGGGGACTCCGGGATCGGGACTGGAAACGGTCCTCACTTTCCAATACTTTCAGGCGACGGTTCCGTATGAAAGTCATTCGCGTGTTGCGATGCGGTTCGACTCGGGTGACCCGGCCATCGTTGATTTGCCGGTAGGCCAAGGTCGCTGCATCCTGGTCACCACATCGGTTGACGTAAAGTGGAGTAGTTGGCCCCTATCTCCCAGCTATGTGCCATTCATGCACGAGCTGATCTTGTACGTCGTTTCAGGCCGTTCACGTGAACGCCAAGTGTTAGTAGGGGAACCGCTAACTCGCTCGTTTTCCAGCCAAGCGTTCGACATGCCGGTGACTCTGAAACGGCCGGACGGCACGAAACAGCCTGTTCGACTAACCGAAAGCCAAGAAGTCGCCCATATCGTCTATGAGTCTACGGATCGGAGCGGATTCTACGAGGTTACATTAGGGTCGCCTTTGAATCGGACGGAAGTGTTTGCGGTGAATGTCGATCCGCGTGAAAGTGATTTGCGCAAGCTGGACGAAAACGAATTGAAGACCGAAGTGTTGCCTGGCGTGGAATTCACGTACCGAACCGAGTGGCGCGATGTTGAACGTAGAACAGACATACCAATCGTCGAACGTGGACGTTTAACACGAAATCTGTTGTTTGCAGTGCTTTGCCTGGTGCTTGTCGAGCAACTGATGGCCTGGAGTTTTTTGTATGGGTTCCTGTCACTTTACATTGCAGTTGCGTTCGTTGTCGTCCAGTGGACAGTCGATTGGGACATGCTGTACGGTTCAGGATTGCTATTGGTTTTCATAGTCGGTTTTGTGTTGATGATTGGTTTTGGTCGCCAAAGCATACGTCGCTCATCGCGGAAGATTGCGGATCGTAGTTGAACGTGTTACCGCTGGGGTTTGTGAGAATCAGTGATTCGATGTGCAACCAATGACGGCCAGATTTCGACTGACACAGGATTCCCTTTATTCCCTAGATTCCCGCCAACGCGACGGGTATCTAGGGAATCAGAAAAACTTGAATGTTTCCCAACTTACTGTCCGCAGGCTGCGTCGATGTTGTTGAATAGTTCATGAAGAACCGACGTCTCTGACACATCGGTTCTGACGAATCCGGAAATCGTGACAGCGAAAGTCTCGTCACCAGCAAAGATAAAGATTAGACTTTACAATTGGGTGAAGACGAATTTTTTGGAAAGTCAACGTGGTAACGGTGCGTACAAAAAAAACAACACAACGGGCAATCAACGGAGCCGACATTCTGATTGATGCGGTGATCCGCCAGGGAGTCAATCATATTTTCGCGTATCCCGGCGGTGCCAGCATGCCGCTGCACCAGTCATTAATCAAACGATCAGACGTGTTGCGGACAATACTGCCGCGACATGAGCAAGGCGGAGGTTTTGCCGCTCAAGGATTTGCTCGCAGCACTGGACGGGTCGGTGTGTGTATGGCAACAAGCGGTCCAGGCGCAACAAACCTTGTCACTGCTTTGGCCGATGCGAAAATGGATAGCGTGCCGATCGTCGCTATCACCGGTCAGGTCTCAAAGCAAGTCATCGGAACGGATGCTTTTCAGGAAACACCGACGGTCGAAGTCTGCCGAGCAATCACAAAGCACCACTACCTGATCACTGAATTGGCTGATGTACCGCGGATCGTCAAAGAGGCGTTTTATATCGCTCGTACCGGGCGTCCGGGGCCGGTGCTGATCGACTTTCCAAAGGACATTCAAGTGACGACCCAGGAGGAAAAACCGAATTATGATGTGCCCATGAACTTGCCGGGATACCACCCGGAAGATCGCCAAGCCCAGCCAGAGCAAATCAAGCAAGTGATTGCCGCCATTCGCCGTTCGCACCGGCCAATTCTGTATGTCGGCGGCGGTTGTGTTAACTCTGATGCGTCCGACGAATTGAAGCAGTTTGTCCGGCGGACGGGCATTCCTGTGTCGATGACCCTGATGGGACTCGGTTCATTTCCCGGCGATGATCCTCAATCGTTGCACATGCTGGGCATGCACGGGACGGTCTACTCAAATTTCGCCATCAACGAAGCGGATTTGTTATTGGCATTTGGAGTTCGATTTGACGATCGAGTGACCGGAAAGCTGACGGAGTTCGCCAAGCATGGCAAGATTGTGCACGTCGACATCGATCCGTCGGAAATTCACAAGAACAAGGAAGCTCATATTCCAATCGTCGCCAACCTGAAAGACATGCTGCTAAAGCTGAACCAAGCGATTAGCGATGAAGATATCCCCCAACTCGAGGATTGGAACCGCCAGCTTGCCGACTGGAAACAGCAGTATCCCCTGACTTACAAGAACGATGCTGATTGGATTTACCCACAGTACGCTATACACGAATTGTGGGAGCAGACCAAAGCTCAGGACGTATACGTTACGGTCGGAGTTGGTCAGCATCAGATGTGGGCGGCTCAGTTTTACAAGTTTAGCCGTCCACGCCGTTGGATGAGCAGTTCCGGTTTGGGCACGATGGGCTTCGGTCTGCCCGCCGCCATGGGCGCTCAGGCCGCTCATCCTGACAATTTGGTCATCGACATCGACGGCGATGGGTCGCTGTTGATGAACCTGCAGGAACTTGCGACACTGCATTGCGAGAAGCTGCCGGTGAAAATTCTTCTCTTGAACAATCAACACCTCGGTATGGTCGTACAGTGGGAAGACCGTTTCTTGGATGGCAAGCGGGCGCACACGTATTTGGGTCCGGTGGATCATCCCGAAGCGATCGGCAACGGCGATGGCAGTCTGGATCAGACATATCCCGACTTTGTCAAAATTGCCCATGGATTCGGCGTCCAGGCGCAGTACGTTCGCAACAAGGACGAGTACTCCGACGCATTGGCTGACATGCTATCGCACGACGGTCCGTATCTACTGGACGTGATCTGTCCTTATCAGGAACACGTACTCCCCATGATTCCCAGCGGAATGACTGCGCGCGACATCATTACTGAGTAGTACGTCTGGTGCTTCTCGCTACCATCGCATTGCAATCGAGATATACTATAGCCGCAGTGCTTGCGTGAAATTTATTGATCCGAGTCGTGTTGATTCAGCGAGAATAATGGCTAGTTACGACAAATACGATCAGCGACTGGAATCGCTGGTGATGGAGGCGACGACGTTCTGGGATCCCGAAATCGGTGAACTTTCCGATGACGACAAAACGTGGTTGGCTGCGGCCGTCCACAAGAATCCGGAACATGCCGCGAAAATCCATTACGAACGGTCCCACACAGGTTTCACTCGCGAGATTACAGTGACTGTAGCAGACATCGAGAGACTGTACGAAGATAAATTCAGCGGCTGAACGTCGTCTAAAACTATGACAGTTTTCTCACATTCATTCAGTGCAATATGCCAGAGCAGATCTTAATTGACGGGGTAACTTTGCGTCTTTGTCAAGCCGATCCGTCGGAAGATCAGTGGATTGGGCAGGGCGAAATTCTGAAGCAATTGATGGCATGCTGGATGGTTATTGACAAGGGCGATTTTCCACTGACTCCTCGATTAATCGGAACGCCGGGAATCGGGAAAACGACACTCGCCATTGCAGGCGCACGGATGCGTAGTCAAGAACTGTTCATCTATCAATGTACGGCCGACACTCGCCCTGAAGACTTGTTGGTCACGCCGGTCTTGGCAGAAAGCGGTGCGATCAAGTACCACGCCTCTCCGTTGGTCACTGCGATGTTGCGTGGCGGCGTCTGCCTGCTGGACGAAGGCAACCGCATGAACGAGAGGTCGTGGGCCAGCCTGGCGCCGCTATTGGATCACCGTCGTTACGTCGCATCCATCGTGGCCGGCATCACAATTCACGCTCACCAGGAATTTCGCTGCGCGGTGACAATGAACGACGATGAATCGACGTTCGAGATTCCGGATTACATCCTTAGTCGGTTGCAACCGACCTTGACGTTGGAACATCCCGGTCGCGCTGAAGAAATGGCGATCCTGCAGTACCATCTGCCGTTCGCCGCCGAAGAGATGCTGAATCTGACAGTTGAATTTTTGCAAAAATCCCACGATCTGAAACTCGATTTCTCGACCCGTGACGGCATTAACGTGCTGCGTTACGCTTTGAAAAGAATCTCGCAGGATAGCGAGCACCCGTTGAGTAAGGATCAGACGTGGCAGGAATCGCTTCGGAATTGTCTTGGCGAAGAGGCACTTGATCTAACCACTTTGGGAGAGAAAAGGAATCGAACGCTTGGTGGTAATACCGTGCCGATGGGCTTGGGCGACTTTTTTTTCTCGCCCGACGATCCCCTACACCCCGATTTTATTGACGAGGACGAAGACGAGGACGACAAAATTCAATTTTGATTCTCAGGGCGGCTGAATTGTACTCTAGAATCGCAGATTCCGATGCTCTCCGACTTTCTGAAACTCAGCCCACGGATCACCGTTCTGCCCGTCATTCACGGGAGTGGCGACTTTGCCATCGAAGTCCGCCGCATCATGCTGTCGCGCGATGTCGATTGCCTGGCCGTTCCGTTGCCTCGCTCATTTCAGGGAAACGTTGAACAAGCAATCACACATTTGCCCAATGTCACGCTAGTTGTTCAGGAAGAACCAAGACGCTTTTCCGTTGACGTGTGGTCGAATCAAGACGTTGATGAGGGCGATTGTGACAATGAGCGAGTCTTCAGTTATGTTCCCATCGATCCTTGTCAGCCAATCATTGCGGCATTACGGATTGCTATCGGAGAACATATACCACGGGAGTTTATCGATCTAGAAACTGAACGGTTTCACAGCATCGTGGCCGCATTGCCCGATCCGTACGCTCTGAAAAAGGTTTCTGTCGAAAAGTTTTCTGCAGGAATTCTACCAGCGATTTCGCGACTGCCGTCAGGGCAGTCGACCGATCGAGTCGTGATGATGGCTCATCGTCTGCGTGAATTGGAGTCGCGATTCAAGTCGATCCTTTTCATTTGTTCGATCATGGACTGGCCGTGGATCAAGGATGCGTACTTCGATCGGGTTGAACCAAGGACAGAAGACGACACCGTAGAAGAAACGGTAGTCTTTACAGCTGAGCGGAAGACGCTTGTCTTTCTATTGGGCGAGTTGCCTTACGTTACAGGTTTATACGAGCGAGCTCGCGCGGAATTGGACGATGACGAGAATTTGGCAATCGATGGCATTAAAGCGATGCTGTTGGCAACCCGCGATCGTTACGAAAACAAGTTGAAGATGCGGATGCGAAAGATTACTCCTAAAATGCTGTCGCTCTACCTTCGCTACGTCAGGAACCTGTCATTGATCGAATGCCGTATGACGCCCGATTTGTACACGTTAATTACGGCGGCTCAGCAGGTTATCGGAGACCGATTTGCCACTCAGTTAGCTGAGATGGCTCGCACGTATCCATATGAGCAGGCGCTGCCGTACGCCTGGTTTGAGATGGGAATCGACGAAGGTCGACTTCCGGACGGAGACATCGTCGAGATGAAGACTCGCCTGCCCGGTCACCCGATCTCGTGGCGAATCTGCAAACTGAAACCTTTGCCACCAAAACGACAACAGCGGCAATGGCAGATGCGTTGGGACCCATTCCATCAGTGCAGTTGGCCACCTGAAGATGTTTCGATCGAGAAGTTTCGCACGCACGTAAAGGATGCGGCATTGGCCACCATGGGGGCTGACTTGGCTCGCACCGAAAGATTCACCACTAGCCTGAAGGATGGTCTGGACATCCGCGAAACTCTTCGAAACTGGCACAGCGGTGATTTGTACGTCAAAGTTTTCCCACCGGCCCGCGGTTTGCTGGACTGTGTTCTGATGTTTTTCGATTCACCTGCCGACCCGCGCGATTACCCGTGGCGGATCACCTGGATGGCTGAGAACCACGATGAATCCACTTTGGTCCTATTTGCGACAGATTTTCGGAAACAGATGATAGGGCCGGGCATTGGGCTGGCAACATATGGTGGAGGGTTGTTTCTATTCCCGCCTCGCTCGGTCCCCGACATGTGGCAGGACCCGCGTCTGGACTTCGCTGACACTTTGGAAGAACGCCTGCTGGCCGGGGCATGCTTATATAGCGAAGAGTCTCACATCGCTGTCCTCAGCCACGCGCCACCCGGACCTGGGTGGCGGCGATTGGCGAAACAGTACGGCAAGAAATTAGTCCACGTGCCGCTGAACAAGTTTAGCCAGGACATGATTCAGCAACTGCGGCTGGTCCACGTATTGAACGGCCAACGGATCCGCAGTTTTGCAGCCCACTTTATTCGAAAAGCGTAGATGGTGTCGCATTTGCAGTCCGCTGCTTGAAACGAGTCATCGTCGTATGGAAAACTCAACTTGTCAGACTGGGAATTCACAGATCGCCCATTGGCCAAAATTCTCTTCTAGTTCGACACGAATTGTTTCGATGTGACTTTGTTCTTGCACGTAGATGACGTCACGCATACGACTGGCAATCCAGTGGGCAATCCGTTCGGCGGTCGTGTTTTCAATGGGCAGCAGTACGCAATCTTCGCATGGAAAGACCCAGCGACGTTCCTGAAAGGTCACTTCGATTTCCTGGTCATTCGGGTTGACTTGAATCGCTGAGTGCTTGGTCGGCAAAAGCATTCTGTGATCCAATTTGTTCACGATGTCCTGTAGTGAATTGCGCAGGGCGATGAAGTCGAATACGTAGTAGTTTTCGTCCAAACGACCAGTCAATTCAACGGTCGTACGCCAGTTGTGTCCATGCAAATGTTCGCAGACGTTTTGGTTGAGCGTAATAAAATGTGCGGCACTAAAGACCAATTGATCCTTCGTCACTCGGACGCGATATTGTTCTTCACTCATCAGGCATCTCGATTGTCTTGCAGGGACTGGTGAAGTAGTTGGTTTGGTGGTGCCTTGATCTGTTCTTCTCGTAAAGCGGCGAATAGGCACGCGGTTATCAAATCAGCCGTTGTTCCTGGGTTGCGACGATTGTCGCGCGCTCGCAGCCAGTTGTCGAGGTTGGTCAGCTTGATGCGGCCGGCCGGCGTGTTCGGCCACCTGGCGTCCAGGACGGATTGTGCCAAGATTGCGGACTGGCGTGCCTCGGCCAATCCGCATTTTCGAGCAATCAGGGTGTCTGGATGGCTGGCCATCAACGTCAAATGCAGCCGAATAATTGCGGTTTGCCAGTTCTCGTTGAAACTTTGTTCGAGAAGCGGCATTCCAACGGTAAATATCAATTCGAAGTTGTTCGCATATTGAGCGGCTACCAAATCTCGATCCGAGGCCGAGCACATGATTTCCATCAGAGTGTCTGTCGGCCGTTGTGAGATGTCTTGTGCAGTCAATCGCCCCATCCCGCCGGGTCTGGCGATTCGAATTGCCTGAAAAACTAGTTTGGCGTCCCGACAACTCAGTTTGTTTAGGACGGCTGAAATCCCGCCAACGAGCGGGATTTCAGTTGGAATTGCCGCTAGAGGCGCCAGTAATAGGATGATACCCAAATTGGAGTTGCATCCGACCGCAGCATCGGTGGCCTGAACGGATTTCAGCACGGCTTGTCCAATGCCAAGATCTCGCGTAGCAGCCAGTATCGGAGCGATCACATTGGCAGATACAATAAGATCGTTGTAGGTCAAATCGGCGAATGACGCGCCGGGATGAACGTTGCCCGGTTTACGAGCCGTTGCTTCCATTACGCACGATAAGCAAATCCATTTTCTGATTTGAGCACACAGATTTGAAGACACAGCAGGACTCTTGATCGAGGAGTCCCTTCAACATTCCCAAGAGGGAGACGTTTGCTCTTTTGGCATTCATCTGCGTCAGATTGTTGAAGGGGGTAGCATTTACAAGTGATCCTTCAAGGAAGAATTGACGGGTACTATGGTGTGGCTTGCCCACTGATGTGCATCGACATTGATGGGTAAGTTGCCAGCGGCATCCAATCACGAAAGTCCGGTGTGAGGTTCCCTACTCGTCTAGCGCCGCCTGCGCTGCGGCTAGTCGCGCTATCGGGACGCGGAATGGGGAGCAACTGACGTAATCCAAACCAATTTGTTGGCAGAATATCACGCTGGCTGGGTCGCCACCGTGTTCGCCGCAGATTCCGATCTTCAAATCAGGTCGCGTTTGGCGTCCACGCTCAACGGCCAGCTTCATCAAACGGCCGACACCTTCCTGGTCTATGGTCTGAAACGGATCGTTTGGGACGATGTCGTTTTCACGGTAGTAGCCAATAAAACCGCCGTAATCGTCGCGGCTGATACCCAGTGTTGTTTGCGTCAGATCGTTCGTTCCGAAGCTAAAGAACTCGGCCGACTTCGCGATCTGATCAGCACAAATTGCAGCGCGAGGCACCTCAATCATCGTTCCAATGGAGTAGTCGACCGTGCTGTTTTTCTCTTGAAAAACAATTTTGGCTGTTTCCCGGACAATTGCTTCCTGGTTTTGAAATTCGGTCAGGAACCCGGCCAGGGGGATCATTACTTCCGGATGGACGCGAATTCCCTCTTGCTGAACTTCGCAGGCTGCTTCCAAAATGGCCCGAGCCTGCATGGCTGTAATTTCTGGATACACGATGCCAATTCGGCAACCGCGGTGCCCAAGCATCGGGTTTTCTTCGTGAAGTTCTTCGACACGACGCTTGATCTCGTCGTGCGAGACCTGCAAGCGTGTGGCCAGCGTGTCGGCAAGATCGGGTTGTTCGTCAAGGTGTCGCTTCGAGAGAAACTCGTGTAAAGGCGGGTCGAGCAGCCGTATTGTCACAGGTCGCCCCAGCATAACACGGAACAGCCCAGCGAAGTCTTTTCGCTGATGCGGAAGCAACTTTTTCAAAGCGACCTCGCGTTTTGCTTTTGTGTCGGCCAAGATCATTTCGCGAATTTCATCCAGATGGTTGAAAAACATGTGCTCGGTACGACAAAGGCCGATTCCTTCCGCACCAAACGCGATCGCTTCAGCCGCCTGATCGGGATGGTCGACGTTCGTGCGGACTCGTAATTTTCGGGCCTTGTCGACGCATGTCATCAGTTGTTCGAATCGCTGATACGTTTCCGATTCTACGGGCTGTTTGGTCTTATGAATCAAGACCTCAACAATTTCACTTGGTTTGGTGGTGACCTGGCCGGAAAAGACTTCGCCTGTGAAACCGTCAAGGCTAATCCAATCGCCTTCGCGCAGGACTTGATCACGGACTGTGACAGTGCCCTGTTGGTAGTCGATGGTCAACGCTGCGCAGCCGACGATACAGACTTTCCCCATCTGTCGGCTGACTAGAGCTGCATGAGAACTGGCGCCGCCAAACGCGGTCAAAATGCCTTTGGCGACTCGCATACCGCGCAGATCTTCGGGGCTAGTCTCTCGGCGGACTAAGATCAACTCGATGTTTGGGTCCGTTTTGAATTGTGCCTCGGCGTCTGTTGCGTGGAAACAAATCATTCCGCATGCGGCTCCGGGACCGGCGTTGATGCCTCTTGTTAAGAGACGTCCTTCTTGATCCGCATGGGCTTTCGCTTCGGGATCGAAGATCGGCTGCAGTAGTTGATTCAAATCGTCGGCCGGAATGCGCCGCTTTCGCAAGGCTTGCTGTTCTGTGATCAAACCTTCGTTGACCATGTCGATGGCAATGCGGACGGCGGCGAATCCGGTTCGCTTAGCATTTCGCGTCTGAAGCATCCAAACTTTGCCACGCTGGACCGTGAACTCAATGTCCTGCACGTCCTTGTAGTGCTGTTCCAGAATCTGGCCTATGCTTTGCAGTTGCTCGTAGACTTCGGGCATATCCACGGCCAGGCTTTCTTCAATTCGTCTTGGAGTGCGGATTCCGGCGACCACGTCTTCGCCTTGTGCATTGATCAGGTAGTCGCCGTTGAAGCCGGGAGTACCCAAGGCACCATCGCGGGTTAGTCCAACTCCGGTGGCACAATCGTCACCGCGGTTACCAAAGACCATTGCCTGTACGTTGCACGCCGTCCCCCAGTGGTGGGGAATTCCGTAGTCGCGACGATAGACGATTGCTCGATCATTCATCCAGCTGCGAAAGACCGCTCCGATCGCACCCCACACCTGTTCGTGTGGGTCAGTGGGAAAATCATGGCCGGTGCGGTCCTTGATTACCTGTTTGAACGCGGCCACTAGTTCTTTCAGATGATCGGCACTCAGTTCCGAATCGTATTGGACTCCAGCCGCTTCCTTTCTTGTTTCTAATAACTCTTCGAAAGGGTCGGTGTCGGTTTTGTCCCTCGGTTTCAAGTCCAGTACAACGTCGCCGTACATTTGTGTGAAGCGTCGGTAGCTGTCCCACGCGAATCGCTCGTTGCCCGATTGTTCGGCCAGTGCCTGGACCGTTTCGTCGTTTAGGCCGATATTCAGTACGGTGTCCATCATGCCTGGCATCGACTCGCGCGCACCCGACCGGCACGACAACAGCAGAGGATTGGTGCGTGAACCGAATTCGGCCCCCATTACCCTTTCGATTTTCTTTAGTGCTTCGGAAACCTGATCGTCCAGTTTGGGTGGATAGTGATTGGCATTGTCGATGTAGTAATTGCAAACTTCGGTCGGGATGGTGCAACCGGCAGGGACAGGCAGGCCGATGTTGGTCATCTCGGCCAGATTGGCACCCTTGCCGCCCAAAGAGTTCCGCATGCTGGCGTCGCCGTCAGCGCAGCCGCCACCGAAGCAATAGACGTACTTAGACTCGTTCGCCATGCAAGCGACCTTGTTTGATAGTCCGGCCGTAGCGAGCGTGGAAGCTAGCATTGCATTCACGTACCGTCAAGGCAACAGTCAATTCATAGGAGTACAGAAGTTTTTGTGAGAATTTTGTAAAAAGTCATTCCGGGCGTGTGTCAAATCATTGAATGGCTGCTTGACATGCCAACAACAGGGTGGAGAATTGACTTAGCGTTTGTCACTACAGTCTAAATTCCAATTACCATGCAAGCGAAGCTAATTTCACTTGACGGTGAGCGGCCGATTCGAATCGGAAAAGATGTGACTGTGGTCGGTCGCAAGCGAGGAATTTGCGATATCTATTTGGATCGCAGCAGTGTCTCAAAGTTGCACTGTCTGATCGTGAAGACGGACGGATTGTTGTTTGTCCGCGATTTGGGCAGCACAAACGGCACTAAGGTCAACGGCCAACGAGTGACTCGGGGAGCCCTGTTGCCGGGCGACGAATTGGCTTTCGCCAACGCAAGATTTCAGGTCCAGTTGGGCCCGGACGACTCGAATGTTGGCCGCGAGGAGGGCACCGAAGTCATGAGCTTTCCGCCCAAAGTCCCGTTAGGCGAAGAAGAATCACGGGATGAACTTGGACTCGACAATTCCAGCGACAGTGAGGTTCGGCCGCTGGATGAGAAGTGAGCAGCACTCCACGTCGAATTTGGGAATCTGAATTGCGAAATCCGAAACAAATTCAAATATCAAATGATCGAAACTAGAAATCCGATTGTTGGCCCATTGTGAAATTTGGTGCATCAAATTTTGAGTTGTATCACCCGGTCTCTCAACACGCGTCCTTACATGGCGATCCGGAGCTTTAACTCTTCGGCATTTAGCGACACAATGGCGATGCCGAATTTGTTGGCCAGGTCGATGACTTCGTCACGATCCAGCATGATTGTCATGCCACTTTCGATTGCCAGAATCCGGCCGCCCGATTCGTGCATGGCTTGAATCGTTTGAACGCCGATTGCTGGCACGTCAAACCGCATGTCCTGCTGAGGCTTTGCCACTTTGACTACAGTAAAACTACCGCGCTGACATAGCTCGCCAGCTCGGCGAATGGCCTGATCAGTGCCTTCGATGGCTTCAATAGCGATCACGGCCGTGTCTTTGACGACGACGGTCTGGCCGATGTCGAGTCGGCCAATCTCTTTGGCCATGTCCCAGCCGAACTTAATGTCGCGCCATTGTGATCGCGACGGTTTGCGTTTCGTCAGAAATCCGTGTTTCACCAGTAACTCCGGACAAAAATCGAGTGCTGTTCCGAAAGATATCTGATCCCGTTTAAATTCTCGGATCAGTGCCAGACTGAAAGTGTCGTCTTTTTTATTGGCGCGGACGTACTGCCACAACATGTGCCAGCCACGCCAGTCAGGCATAATACGTAACAGGTGGAACTGTTTGTACCACACCTTTTTGTCGATTTTCCCGGCCAAGACAACTTGATCTATGTTCTCTCGCTTAAACAGGCGAATGGCTCGGCCGACTTTGCCCAAAGGGACCATGTCAAATCCGTCACACATGGTTTCCAATTCCTCGGAAGCCATCCCCAGGACGCCTAGACAATACACTAAATATCCTTGGCTGCGGGCCGCTTGGGCAACAGCGATCGGAAATCGACCGCTGCCTGCTAGTAGTCCGATGCGTTTGTCGATCGAGCAGTTTGTCGTTTGTTCAAGTTGCCTCATAGTTCATTAGTTTTTCGGTACACAATTCGCACCGATGTACCGTGTTTATCGAAGTGGAATTTCCGGATGGTTGGGGAACAGATTGACAGAAATCAATTCGCGTTTGATGAGGAAATGCGGAGGGAGGATCACGGTTTCGTCTCAGGTGAAATCAGAGATTCCAGACGAGCCGTTAATTCAGCGACTTGGGTTTCGAGATTTCGCAGTTTGGTTCGCATTTCCGGCAGCTTGGCGAATGTTGTCATGCAGCGAATCTGATCGCTTGCAGGTTGAGCAGGATAACCAAAGTAAGTTTGCTTGGTGGGGATGTCTTTGTGGACGCCAGACTGTGCATCGATTGTACAACCAGAGCCCAAGTGCACATGGTCAGCGACACCGACCTGGCCCGCGCAGCGGACATAATCGCCGGTTGTCACTGAGCCGGCGAAGCCAACCTGCGCCGCAAATGCATTGTGCCGACCAATTTCGCAGTTGTGGGCGACCATAACTAGGTTGTCAATCTTAGTACCTTCGCCGATCTTAGTCGCGCCAATCGTTCCTCGGTCAATCGTTGTACACGCTCCAATCTCGACGTCGTCATCGATGTGCACCGTCCCCAGTTGAGGAATTTTTTCATATCGGCCCAAACCGTCCGGTCTCAGATTATCGAGGGTGTAACCAAATCCGTCGGTACCCACAACGCACGCGGCGTGGATGATGACGCGATTGCCGACTATCACGTCCGCATACAGGACAACGTTTGGGTGTAGAACGACATCATTGCCCAGCTGACAATCGGGTCCGACATAGACTCCTGGGTAGATGTCACAGTTGTCTCCAACGACGACATTCTCGCTGATATACGTGTTGGGGTGGACGTTCGTATTCTTACCAAAACTGGTTCCGTGACCGACATAGGCATCGGGCGAGATGCCGATTTTTCGACGCGGCCGTTGACGGCGGAATTGCTGCAGCGCCCACATGAATGCCGACCGTGGGTCGTCGACAACGATGAGGGCAGACGGAATGCGATCGTCGGCAAACGAAGAATTCATCTCTTTGCTGACAAAAACAGCCCCAGCCGCAGATTTTTCCAGTTGTCCGCGAGTTGCTTCATTACTGGCAAACGTGATGTCATGTGGGCCAGCTTGATGGATAGCTTGGGCATCGTGAATGATGAGTTGCCGGTTGCCCCGAACCTGTGCCTGAAACTGATTCGCCAGCATCTCGACAGTCGTTGACATCGACGGAATCCTTTCCGAACGTTGCACGTGTCGTTTCCGGTGATCGAAGTCTTTAGTATTAGGCAGGATGTACGGCACACACCGATTGCGGGGCGCTAGATGTGGCGAAGAAGGCAAGAGTTTGTAATGGAAATTGGCAAAATAACGCAAGGTCGGTTTGGAATTCGACATCGTCACTCGTGTAATGTTGCTGTTGATGCATCCCAGGTTCGTTTCCTACAGGCGATTGGCTATCATAGCACCAGCCTATCAACGACCATCGCGTCTCGTGAGGAAATCAATAGTACGTGAAACGAAATACTCGAGATCGGCGAGCTAATTGTCACTCGGTTAAAAGTTCATCCTGACCGGTCAACCAAAACTGAAGTGTGAGAAACGAAGATGTCGGTACGTGGAATTCGTGGTGCCACCAGTGTCGAGGCCGATTCGCCCGAACGGATTTTGGATGCGACTCGCGAACTCTTGCAAGAACTATTACAGGCCAATGGAATGGACGGGTTCGATGAAATCGTGTCGGCACTTTTCACTACGACTAACGATTTGGTTTCAACATTTCCTGCCGAAGCGGCACGGGATTTGGGAATGAATCGGGTTCCTTTGCTTTGTGCATCGGAAATTGCTGTCCCTGATGGCATGCCTCGATGCATCCGAGTTTTGCTGCATGTGAATACGGGCAAGAGGCAGAATGAAATGGTTCACGTTTATCTGCGAGACGCCAAGAAATTACGGCCGGACGTGACGAGTGCCCAGTAGCGGCTGCAAGGCACCTTAGTTGCTGGGAAACGCAGCCGTCATTGCGGTGTCCGGCCCAAAAGGTTTTGCGAACTTCGTATTGGGAGAATTGTTTCCGACGAGGGCGTCTTGCAAGGCTCACTCGATCGATTGTCGGAACCACTTGCTGTCAATTCCTGGAACGGTACACCATGTTCTTCAAATGGCCATTCGCCACTTTGGATGTTTTCCAATCGTTTATTGTTTGATGTCCCCATGATAATTCAGTATCGGATTTTCTTGCGATTTGATTTAGCTCGGCGCATACGCGAAAACTAACTTGGAGTACTGGATTTCTGGCACGGAAAATGTCCGACTCAAGTGACTCTTCCGGGATGTTGCTAGGACTACCACCGCTGAAAACAAAATGTCCCTTCATCGTCGATTAACGATCCGGCACGTCTTCTTGCTCATCGTCTTCTGCCGGTACGATGAACGGCGTCGCCTGGATTTTTTGATCGAGATGGAATCCATCGACTCGAGTGACCGTTGCAGCACAGACTAAAGCTTGCAGCAACAAGATAACCAGCCAACCCACCAAACGTCGGCGAGTCAAGTCTGTCGTTACTTGCAAGGTGCAAGCGGACACCCAGATCATCCACGGCATCAACACGATCCACAATCTCGCCGCCTCGCCCATATTCGTGCCCGAAAGCCACAATAAGACCCAGGCCGCCAGACAACACCACAGTGGCCCGCAGCATTTGTCACGCCACGAAGTATCTCCTTTGATT
>CAUZSN010000067.1:0-16107 GCA_963582345.1 Planctomycetota bacterium | reverse complement strand
GTTTCAAAACGCGTGCAGACTCACAGTTGAAGCTGCCCGAATCGCTTGTTGATCCTCTGCACGCGGTCGCGTTGCCCGGTGGACGGTCGGTCGCCTATTGTGGCAATCCTCAGCCGCATCTGTGGGTGCTGAACCAACTGGGACTGATCGATCGTGATTTCAAGCTGGAAGGATCATTGGAGGCGGACCCCGTTTTTCTGTCAGATGCACTCGTTTTACCGCTTTCGGGAAAGCTTAAAACGCTCGTTCTAAAAACGGGTCAGCGGTCGGTTGAAGACTTCGTCGCTCCCATTCAGACGCAGCTCAATGGGAAAAATCAACAGCCACCAAGCTGGTCACATCTCGTTGCGCTGGACCGGACACACATGATCGTGGTTGACAGCAGTGGAAAACTGGCGAATGTCCAATTTCGAACTCAACCGATTCCACATCTGAAGGAAATAGTAGCATTGTCTCTGGAGCACCCGGTTCATGTTGATTTCGTCGTTCACGGTGGAAAAGTGATTCTGGCGGACGCGGGGCAGAGGTTGCAGATCATCAACGCCTCGGACCTACAAAGGCAGTCACAGTTAGAACTGATCGCACCGGCTTCCAATGCGCTGTGGTTGGTTGGAGACAACCTTTACGTTGAAACAGGACGGAATCAACTGCACTGCTTCCAAGTCGGACAAACGTTGAAACAGCTTTGGTCCATACCGCTCGACGGAGGCACATTGGCGGATCGGCCGTTGATTTTCGAAAATATGTTGGTGCTGGCCAATCAGGATGGCACAGTCCTGTCCGTCAACCCATCTACCGGTGAAGTCAAGAATCGAATCCGTCTAGGTCAACCGATCAGTCTTGGTCCTCGGCAACTCGGGGACACCATTTTCGTTGCTGCTATCGATGGAAGTCTGTACCGAATCGAATCCGTGTTGACGAGACGTGAATGAGCAAGCACACGAGACAGCATTCAGAAAGATCGCAATCTGTCGCGAAGCATGCGCGATTCGGTAGTTTTCAGATTGGCTTGGTGAGGGGGCTGTATGTCATACAGATAACTATGATTCTGTTGGCGGTCTTCGTTGAAAACGTCGCCACTGGCCAGACAAGACAGTTGGTGTTGACGACGTTCGAATCCGAAGCCAGCGGGCCTGACGAGGATGAGAAACAACGATATCCGAAGCTGAATGAAATGCAGCTTCCCACGGTTGAGGAGATTTTTAAGAAACATCCATTCGACTGGGTTGTCACGAACAACGAGGATGTGCACATTGTTTACCCTGTTTCGCCTCGTCCGGATCGGTCAAACAAGTGGGAGAAAGATATTCGGAATCTTCTGGAAAATCGTCCCAAAGGATATCCTCGCCGGGGGTTGCTAGAAGTGGTGTTGCACGAAGACGGGATCCTTGAAGATGGCAACCATGAGGACTCTTCATACGAGATCGACAAGAGGCGCATTCAGCAAATCAAATACTACGAAGACCTAGTGCTGGAGCGAGTCGATAAGCTACTGGAAAAAAAAGCCTTTCGTCAAGCATTTGCCCTGATCCTATTCCTCGAACGTCGTCGAGACTCCAACTGGCCGGGCATGGACCGTCGGAAGAACCGGTTAATATTTCTTGACGCCATGCGAATGCGCGATCAAAAGAAGCCACAGTCGGCGCTGGTCTTTTTCGAGGACTTGTACGCACGTGATCCTGAGTACCGCGATTCCCAAGACCGCACTTTGCAGGAAGAAATTGGACAGGTTTGCGATGGACTGATTAGAGCGGCGCTGGTCCAATCAGACTTTCGTCAAGCACGGTTTTTTCTGAGACGGCTTACCGATATGGATCCACAACATCAGGTCGCCGTGAAGTGGAAGGCCGACTTGGTGGCACGAGCTAAGAATCTTCTGACGCAGTCGGCTAACGCATCGCAGGACGGCAAACATGACGAGGCCGTATCACTGCTTGACCGTGCGACGCGAATCTGGCCCACCACCCCAGGACTGCGAGATGCGCACCGCAAGGCGTCGAATCGGTTTCAAAGAATCAAAGTTGGCGTCTTGCGGTTCGCTGGCGATCCGACGCCATACTTTTTGCCGACGGATGAAGACAAGCGTCACAACCATTTGATCCAGACGACTCTATTCGAAATCGATCGCAGCGACGAAGCGCCACACTACCGAAGCCGGTTTTTCGAGGAGTGGGAGCCAACCGATCTGGGACGGCAAATGGTGTTCACGCTTCGCCAGAGCCGTTCGTATTGGGAATCGCAACCAGTCGTGACTGCGTCGTCGATTGCCTCAACACTGGCCGCCCGGCTCGATCCAACACACCCAGCCTACGACGAACGAATGGCAAGCTACATCCACTCGCTGACCCCGCGCTCGCCATTCGAACTGGTGGTCAACTTTTCTCGAGTTCCGGTTCGCACCGTAGCACTGTTCCGTTTTCCGTTGATAGCAGTCGAAAGTGAACTCAATTCGGGCGAGACAGTTGATTCAAACGAATTAAAACTTGCGTCCAAAGTCCTGTCATGGCGGTTCAAGATTCACGAAAAGTCTCCACAACGGGTTGTCTATCGCCGCATCGCTCCCGAACCCGAGAACGTGAACGAGTATCACGTTGCCGAGGTTGCCAAAATTAAATTCAATTCCTACGACAAAGCCATTCAGGGATTGAATCGCGGCGAAGTCTCAATGCTACCACGTGTGCCGATTTGGACAATCGACAAATTTCGTAACGATGAGCGGTATGTCGTGCGAGATTACGCTTTGCCGACGACGCACGTCCTGCAGTTTAATCCAAACAGCGAACCTCTGAAAAATCTGGTATTGCGACGAGCGATGGCCTATGCATTGAATCGACGGCAGGTTTTGACAGAAATAATTCTGCACGATTCCGAGTCGCGACGCGGCCGCATTGTTTCCGCTCCCTTTCCAAGCAATAGTTATGCGTACGCCGACCTTTCGATGGTCGTACCACGCGAACATGATCTGAAGCTGGCTTACGCATTAGCCGTCGTTGCCGAAAAACAGCTTAAAGAGAAATTTCGGCCTTTGAAGTTGTATTGTCCGCCCGAGCCGGTTGTTAAAGCGGCAGCGGAAAAACTAATCGAGCAGTGGAAGCGGATTGGTGTGACGGTGACGTTGATCACACAATCAGCGGCCAGGCCTACTCGACGATCCGCCATGCGACCGCAGTGGGATCTCGTTTATCGCACCATTCAAATGGCTGAACCGATTCTTGAATTGTGGCCGTTTCTGACCATCGATACGCAAGCGCATGTTACCTCATTGATTCATTTGCCAGATTGGTTACGGCAAGAACTGGTTGGACTGGATCAAGCGGGCGATTGGGAAACGGCTGTTTCCCTGCTGCACCGATTGCATCAGCAACTCGCGGCGTACGTTCATTCAATTCCTCTTTGGGAAGTTGACGATGTGATTGTCATTCGAAAAACCGTTCGGGGATTTCCGAAGCACCCCATACATTCATATCAGGACATCGAACGTTGGATCGTCCAACCTGAGTTTCCAACAGTTCTGCCTTTAGGCCCCAAGATCAGAGGGAAGATCGGCAAGAAATTATGATTGGTGTCCGATCCGCAATTCCAAGAAAACGCGTATTGCAGCGGCGATTTGGGAGTAAAGGACTGGCGGTTTGTCTGTCGGCCATGCTGCTAGCCGAGGTGCTTTTACTCAACTCGCAATCGACGTCAGCTGGCGAGAAGTCAGAGTTGGACTCGAAGTCGACTGAAGTGAAGATACAGAAAGACGAAGCGACAGTATCCACCTCTTCCGAAACATCGGTCAAAAAACCGAAGCGAGCCGAGGTGCCAATCGAACTGCAGCCGTACCGCGTGCAAGTCAGCATTACATTTGGTTCCGACCCGCTGTTGACTATGGGATATCGTGAATCAGTCCTACAAAAAATCAGGGCGGCGGTCGAACGAATTCTGGGACAGATGTGGACTCTAAAGGTTGAAGAAAACCTGTGGCTATCGCCTCCAGGAATGAGGGGGCTTGAACAATTGACGTCGGAAAGTGAAACAGAACGGTTCGGCAAGGCCAGTTGTGATAAAGTCTACATTGTGACGGTCGAAGTCTTAGGCGGACGGTATCGAATCTCTGGGCGAGAATGGGACCGGTCCACTCAGGTGTTAGGACGTCTGGCAACTCGCGAAACTTTCCAGCGACGGACCGTTGCGGCCGACGTATTCACGTTGGTCCACGGCCTGTTCCAACCGATCGTGGCGATTGATGAGGCCGATAACGATACAGCAACGATTCGCGTACAAGCTGGTCAGTTTCCTTCGGTTGACCCCGACGCGGCTCAACTTACGACCAAGCAATTCTTCATTCCGATTTTTCGCTATTTGGATAAGAAAAAAGTCGTTCGGAAGATTCAATTCCTACCGTGGACTTATCTGATGGTTCAGTCTGTCGACCGCGCACGGGCAACATGTTCCGTGGAGTCCGGTCTGCGTGCGCCACTGGGTGGGGCAAGACGCCGCGTCGAAAAAATTGCAATCGGAATTCGGCCTTCTTACGGTGCAACACGGCTCATATTGGTTCCGCGCAAGAATCCATCCAAGCCGCTGATCAGTCATCACGTGAACGTTGTCATGAACCCACCGACATCAAGTAAAGAATCAATAAAAAAGCAACTTGAGATCGAGGCGTTGCACCTTCTCACAGACCGTTCGGGTGCCGTTACGATTCCGGTGAATTTCGAGTATCCTCTTGTCAAGCTTTACGTTCACAGCGGAACGTCTTTATTGGCTCGAGTCCCTTTTGTATCGGGGGTTGAGCCGGAGATTTATCTCCGACTTCCTTCTGATTCGCTGCGTCTGGGTGTCGAAGGACAACTCGCGCTGTTGGAGGGTGAGTTGGTCGATACGGTCGCCCGTCGGGCGACGCACATAGCACTAGCTCGCTTGTATGCTCGTGACGGAAAGTGGGAGCAGGTTGACGAGCAAATTGACGGATTTAAAAAAGTGCACGGTATTAAGTATTTCGAGCAACAGTTAAAGGCCATTCAATTTCCCGCTGTTCAGGCGGCCAAGTTGCAAAAAAATCGCAGTGCTGAATTCAGAATCAAGAGGCTGATTCAACGAACCACAGATGTGCTTGGTCGGCATCTAAGTCCAGACAAGATTCGTGATTTTGAGAACGAAATGGACGAACTTCGGTAAGTGCATGTTGCAGACATTAGTGCGTAAGAGATGCATCCAGCAACGTGATTACAGACAATCTGAATACTATTATTTAATTAGCGCAAGACGCTATTTAACAAGGACTTGTAAGCTGCGAGTGGTTTTGCAGCAATTGATTTCAGGTGACCTGCCGATCATAATCCGAGGTTGAGTGCTATCATTGCTGAAACTCTTCCACATTCTCTGTGTCCAGACAATAGAACCAGTTCGTTGAAAAGGGGGCGATTGGATTCGACTGGGTCACCGCAGGTTGTGGTGGCGTGCCGTGGTTGATCAGTTGGCCACGTTAAAAGCTGATCACAATATTAATTGCCAAAAAGCAATTCGCTTTGGCTGCCTAACAAATGGCAGTCCCGGCTTAGGAATCCCTGCCTGAGGAGTCCGACCGCCGGCCGAAAAATCGGGCTGGTGCCAAGTCAGTGTCCGCTACGTTTGGCGCGAGATCCGTTGTGGACTAGCCGCTGAGCGGGCTTTGTTCGTTGAGCCTGCTGGTGGCAAATTCAATCAACAAACTACGCACGTAGATGCCGTAATCAAGGGATCACAGGACGCGGGTTCGATTCCCGCCGCCTCCAATCTCTGGTTTTGCAGAGTGTCGCGAGAAGTCGCATTCCCCTGCAAAACTAGTTTTTTTTCATTCGCTACAAGGTCGGCTTGCGAGTCGTGACGTGCGCCTGCAGCGTCGCTTTGTTATTCAGCTCGACGTCGCCAGACACCGCTCGCTTGAAGTCGGCATTGGTCACGTCGACGTAATGTCGCATGGCAATGGCTTGAGTGTTTCCGAACTACTTGGCCACGACCGCATCTTCCTCTTCCACTTCTTGAGATCGTAACCGTATTCTAATTCGTCTGTTTGTAACGCTTCACGACCGGAATCTCAATCGGGCCGATTTACCCCCTGTGCCTCGCAAAAATTTTATCCGCGTTATATTTGAAGGATTTACGGCGATTGAGATTTTCCACTCATACTCTTGTGCGCATTCTCATACAATGATTACCGAAGAGCCTTACTTTGAGTTGCAAGGTGTCTTGAATTTCGGACTTCGAATGCGATTTTAGCTTTGTGGTCCAAGAGGAGAAACAGCATGCTCAGGATTATTGATCAAGGAATTCTTTCGCATTCCGAAGATCGTGGGGCTTACATGCCATCAATTACGCAATTAAACGACGGATCGTTAATTGCCAGCCAGCACGTCGGATCCGGCTTAGGATCGCCGGATAATCACATCGAAGTGCTGCACACATCCGGTGGTGGGAAGACGTGGCAAAACCAAGGCAACATTCATGGGGGCATTCCGGACGACGGCTGGGCGTATCGTGGTCCGGACATCAACGAAGTACCAGGCGGGCGGTTGGTGATGACGTCGACTCGTTTCGAAACCAGCGAAGACAGCCTCTTCGACCTGGAAACCGAAGCCTTGCAGCGCCCGGAGCTATTGTTGTTCTGGTCCGAAGACCATGGTAGCACCTGGTCACAGCCGCAGGTTGTTCCTGTCGATTTGCCGCCGAAAAAATACACTTGGAACAAATCTGGCTCGCTGATTCAGTTTTCGTCGACTCGTTGGATGTATCCATTGGAGACCTGGAAGGCGAAAGGCTATGACGGCCTACCCGATCAAAAGGCGGCCGCGATCATTTCGGATGATCAGGGTCAGACTTGGGGCGACTTCACCGTAATTGCCAACGACGAAAGCGGTCGAGTTTTGTGGTGGGACCAACTCCACTCCCGACTTCCGGATGGTCGGGTCTACACACTATTTTGGGCCCATCTGTACGGCACGAAGCAAGACTTGAACAACCACTGGGTGATTTCCGATGACGAAGGCCGAACTTGGTCTGAACCACGCGAAACAAATCTTCGCGGTCAGGTCTGTTGTCCAATCGCGCTGCCGGATGGCCGAGTGGCGGCCATTTATAACTACCGTCATGAACCACAAAGCATTCGTATGGCGATCAGCGAAGATTTTACGACGTTTGATTTAGACAACCAAATCGTTATCTTTGATGCTGGCGAGGAAGCAACACTCGGCACAACTGATCATGAAAGCTTTCTGGCTCAACACTTGCTGATCGCGTTTGGGAAGCCGCAAGGCATTCTTCTCGATGATGGAACACTGTTGACTTACTTTTGGTGCACTTTGAAGGGCGTGACTCACACTCGTTGGGTCCGACTCGCTGTATGAGCACCACTGCAGTGAATCTTTGGAAACAGATATCACGTTTTTGCCACCGCATCTTAGTTGGGATGCTACAGGCGGTGCGCACAGACATCCAGGGATTAATTCTGGGATACGAATCCGAAAGGCCGAATTCTGACGTCGTACAAACGTAAGACCAAACCTCGGACTGTTCTACCTGATCCGCATCATTCAATGACGTGCGATGGTTTGCGATTACTGGCAACTGCAAGCAAGAGAGGAGAAAACTCGTCGTCTCCCAGTACCAAATATATTTTTCAGTCAAGAATCTCGGGTGTCCCCTAGCCATAGCCTTCTTTTGACCCGTGTCTGATGTGAGCGTCGCTGCACTACTTTATCGCGTTTAGCCTACGCTGGTAGAGTATTGAAACGTTAGTTGCTTAGCCTTTGACATCGGCCGCACGGACCATTGCTACGACGTGAGCTTTCGTCGCTTCGGACAAGTCTTCCCACTGCTCAATGATCGATTGTAAATCGGGGTCGACAGGGCCATTTTCTGCAGCGATAGCGTCGGATTTAGTGTCGCATCACTTGGAAGTTCGCGTTTTCCCAGAATTTGGATGGGGGGGCGATTCCCGCCGCCTCCACTTGGGCACCGTCAATGAGTGACGGTGCCTTTTTTTGTCTATGGATATATGAAGGTGCTTGAGTTTTTTTGTCGACAAAGCAAGTGGCGGACTGCTTTCGCCTCCGGAAAGTTTCGGAGGGCGATCCCACGCAATATGATTGGGAACAGTACGAAGATGTTGTTCTTGTGCCGCACACGTCGAGAACGATTTTTCGTCGGGTGTGTCTAGAATGATCGAGGGCGATTGAACCGACAACGATTCTCACGCTGTTGGCCTTAGACTTATGCTCTACCAGTTTAATTTTTGGAAATCGCGTTGGGGTGGCTGGCGATGGCGGCATATCCCAGTGTACTACATGGTGTATTGGCAGCCTGGCAAGAGTACCCAAGAACGGGTCGTCTATCGCCCATCAAGGCGAACACTCGGACACCTGCTTGGGATCAGCGGCATGGCACTGTTCATACTCGTTCTGCTCACGTGGTGCGCGGGATTTCCCTGGACGCTTGCTTCCGACCATGTAGCCCAACCAAAGTCAGCCCGCACCGTTACTGCTGAAGAAATTCAACAGAGTCGAAAAATTACCGAGAAACTCAAACAGGATCTGTCACCCGACGTACGTGCGAGATTCGAGCAGGAGTCGGTTGCTCGAGAAAAACAAATGCAACAGCGAGTTGAACAAAACAAAGCTGTGCGTCGGACTAGTCACATGATCATGAAGATCCTCTACTGGATTATGTATGGTAGCCTTTGCGCAGTTATGGTCTTGCCTCCGGCTGCCTATCCATTCGAATGGGTGACTATCCAACGGTCTGGTGACGACTTGGTCGTCCGTAAACGCGGGGTGTGGTCTGTGACTCGCCGATGGCCACTGAGTACCTTTGGTCAAATTTTCTGTTGTGCCGCCGCCGAAAGTGAACGGTCACCAGGTGGTGTAAGCGCAATTGTCGGCTGGCGGTGGATGGTCAAACTTGGCGCATCGGCTGAGACTTGGATTGAACAAGAACCGAGTCTGGTTGACGACCCCGAAGTCGTGTTCTTTATTGATTACCAGAAATCCCAACCTTCCAATGAAGAACCGTTACCGGGCAGTGTGAGCCAGTTGATCGCGCACTTACAAAGGTTGACGGGAATTGAGTCGGTGGTACGTAGTGAAGTTTCGGTTAACAGTAGCCTCCTGTTGGGTGCAGGAGGCTACTGTACGACTCAAAGGTATTCCATGGCAACCAAACCAAAGATCACGCACGGTGTTGCCCGCTCTCTCGAAGAAGTTCCCGAAGAACTCCGTCCAGTGGCGGAAAAAATGTTCAAAGAAGGTACCGAGAACAAAGGGCCTGTAGTACATCAATCGTTTAGTGTGACAGTCCGTAATCGCGACGGTAGTACAACCGTTTATAACTCGCTCGACGAAATGCCCCCTCAGATGCGTGTCCGATACGAAGAGGCGATACAACGGGCCAAGCGAAATCAGTCATCATCATAAAGTCAAGCTACAAGCGGAATTCATAGTTTTGTTCTCGCGAGAGAACAAAACGCCTTGTACGTTAGCAGTTTACACATCTATTTTCCGTATAGATGGACGTTTCGCATTCCGTTTCCTGTGCGGCAAAGGCGATCAGGCATCGGAGTGCCTTGGAGCGATCTGGCAGGTCGTATTTCTTCGTCATCGTGTCGAGGTGCCCTAATTGTTTCTCCTTGAGTTTCAACGTTGTCGCCATGTGTTCCACCATGATCACGTCCTCCATTTCGAATGACTATAAAATACGTTGGATGCTAGCGTATTATCTTGGTCACTTGATTCCTATCGCTTGCATGCGTGAGTGAATGCCATTTGCATTAATGTGGTTTCCATATCTTGCTGTGGTACGGTGGCTACAAGCATCCCCTCTCACTTTGATTCGGGCCGAAATCGGCAATATGCGGTTCCATGGCTTGCGCTAAGAAGACCCGGTCGATAGAATCGGAAGGCCTTTGTGGAGGGATCGGAGTTCCAAGCATGGATGAGATATTCAATCGAATTATCCAGGGCGACTGCATCGCCCAAATGAACGAACTTTCGCCGGGCAGTGTCAATCTCGTATTTGCAGACCCGCCATTCAATATTGGTTACGACTATGATGTCTACGACGACTCGGTTGAGCACCAACAGTACATCGACTGGTCGACCACATGGATCTCAGCGGTCTCACGTGTCATGAAGCCGGACGGAACGTTTTGGCTCGCGATTGGCGACCAGTATGCTGCCGAGTTGAAGCTCGAAAGCCAAAAGATCGGATTTCATTGTCGCAGTTGGGTGATCTGGTACTACACGTTCGGCGTCAATTGTTCGAAGAAGTTCACTCGTTCACACGTCCACCTGTTTCATTTTGTCAAGGATGAAGAGAACTTCACGTTTTGCGACGAGGATCTCGATAACCGTGTTCCGTCAGCACGCGAGCTTGTCTATAACGACAAGCGGGCAAATCCTGACGGGCGGCTCCCGGACGACACGTGGATCATTCGACCTGCCGACGTCGTTGGAGAACTCATCAGTGATGATGATGGTTCTTGGTCTCCTGGTTCGCTCGCTCCGCCAGTCGATAACGATAGAACGTACACACTACGTCCACAAGATTCGGATCAATGCTTTAGCTCGGCTGAGGACACCTGGTACTTTCCGCGCGTGGCGGGGACTTTCAAAGAACGGGCCGGCTTCCACGGATGTCAAATGCCAGAGCAGTTGTTAGGTCGCATTATCCGAACGTGTTCGAGACCGGGAGAAGTGGTTCTTGATCCGTTTTCCGGTAGCGCCACGACACTTGCAGTCACCAAGAAACTTGGCCGTCAGTTTATCGGTTTCGAGGTCTCCAGAGACTATGTGCAATACAGCATTGAAAGACTGAGCGCTATTCGAGTTGGCGACCGGCTCGAAGGCTCTGCGGAACCACTGAAAAGTGCGACGAAAACTAGCACACGTGGCAGAAAAAAAAACAAAGGGGGAGGATTAGCTGCGCAGAAAGACCTTTTGTTAAAGGAAAAGCGATACGACGAAATTCAACTTGAGTTGACGCTACGAGGGATTGTTGAAGCGTTTCGTCTAAAGCATAACGGATTTTCCGCCGACCGCGTCGTTGCCGATCCGGATCTCAACAAAGGATTTGTCGATGTGTGCGATCGTCTCGATTTGGTGGGCGATGCCCGAACGTGGAATATGTTGTTGTTTCGGCTTCGAAAGGCAGGCAAGTTATCCGACATCGAAACTCGACACCGAACTAGTTTGTCTTGGGACGATTGCGAACACTTCTTGTTCGCGAGCGAGATTGCATGGCAGAGCATGCTAAACGATAAGGTTGCGAAGAGCCTCGACGAGATCCTATGCGATCCAGCACTTTCCATTGAATTCGACAAAAAAGCTGCCCAATTCGCTCCTGGTCAAAAGCCGTTTGAGTATAGGTGGGCTGCACTAAAGTTTCGAAAGAAAGCAGAAAATGTCCGCAGTCGAGCTGCAGTACTTATGCCACCATCCCGATTCGGCGAGATGCTTCATATCCATGATCTCAGCCCTAGGGCGCTGCCGGACCATCCAGGTCTATATGTTCTAAGCGAAGAAGGGCGCAATCGAAAGCTCTATGTTGGTGAAACACTGGACCTGCGTCGTCAATTCACTCCAAAATGCGGCCAGGTAAAAGCGTGGGCAACGGTTTCTGATCTCGAAATTTTGGTGCAAGTGTTACCCATGGATTACTCAACTGCCGGAAAATTAACTTGGCAGAGTTGTATTGTAAGGAGAAAGTTCAAACGCCGCCCTCGCCTCAATTATTGCCCTCTTCGGTCCGCCTCATAGCAGCGCGGATCGATGTTGCATCGAGCAGTTTTTCGGCAGACCACGTCGTCGCAGATCCCGACAATCTTCGGTGACCTTAGATCACGGGTGTAATCAACCACTCGCAAAGTGGGAGTCATTAGAAACGGCGCCCCGATTGGGTTGCTGTGTCGATTTCGCCGAAGGAGTCCGGCGGTGGATGTTTGCAATTGTCAACACAAACTCGATTCAGTAATTTGAACACACGCTGTCTACCGCAAATGCACCCGTAGCTCAATTGGATAGAGCATCGGTCTTCGGAACCGAGGGTTGGGGGTTCGAGTCCCTCCGGGTGTACTTTGGTATTCATGCAGTTCGTCGCATGCCCCTGCAAAACAGGGGTTTTTTCATGTATGTCAGATGATGAATGCGAGCCCGTGCGACGAGAAACGGCGGGTTGCCGCGCCGCATTTCGCACCACCTACGTGTTTGGCTGAACCGTTTGCTGGAAATGATCGTCAGTGATTTGCAGATAATGGTTGCACGCGACCCTCTCAGACGGAGGCAATAAGAATTAGGAAGCTGAATTTTTTGTTGCAGGTTTACGAGCCAAACTCGCCCCAATAACTAAGTCGTCGCACTTCCGGCAGCAATTTGCGTTCCCCTTGCTCTGACGATACGCTGAATTTTTGGCGTTCGTTTATTTCCGATTCCGCGTTGTGGGATAGCGTGACGAACTTGTGATCCCCATTCGTTCCGCGGTAGGCTATGGCGACTGCTTTTACAGCTAGGTTGTGGCACTCACTCCACTAGCGGTTTCATTGTAGGAGATCACTGCTATGAACCAGTATCACCGAATCTATCGCGTTGCGCTAGTGCTGTTGCTGGTTGCTTTCACTCACGCGATCACTAACCAAGACAACCACGTATTGCTCGCAAGCGACAATATCGCGATCTACACCGAAACCATCCGGTCGGATCCAAACAATGCGGAGGCCTACCACAGTCGCGGCGACGTATACAGAAAAAAACGCGAATACGACAAAGCGATCGAGGATTTCACCGAAGCCATCCGACTGAAGCCAAACTACGCGCTCGCCTACCGCAGTCGCGGCAACGCGTACCGCTACAAAGGCGAATATGACAAGGCAATCGAAGATTACACCCAAGCCATCCAGTTGAAGCCAGATTACGTGCGGGCCTACTACAATCGCGGCATCGCGTACGGAAAAAAACGCGAATATGACAAAGCGATCAAGGATCACACCGAAGTCATCCGACTGAAGCCAAACGACGTGGCGGCCTACCACAATCGCGGTGACGTATATAGCAAAAAAAGCGAATACGACAAGGCAATCAAGGATTTCACCCAAGCCATCCGACTGAATCCAAACGACGTGTCGGCCTACAAACATCGTGGCCGAGCGTACTCCAAAAAACGCGAATATGACAAAGCGATCGAGGATTACACCAAAATCATCCGGCTGAAGCCAAACGACACGGTGACCTACACATGGCGCGGCCGAGCGTACTCCAAAAAAGGTGAATACGACAAAGCGATCGAGGATTTCACCCAAGTCATCCGGCTGAAGCCAAACAACGTGTGGGCCTACCGCAATCGCGGCAACGCGTACAAAGAAAAAGGCGACCTTCAAAAATCCAAAGATGACTTCGACAAGGTTAAATCGCTGAGATAGGTCCCTACCGACGAATTCAGCGAAGACTGACTGGCAAAAGAGTCGCTACGCTTCCGGCAGCACTCCCGCAACAAGAATTCGAAATCTGAATTTCTGTTGCAGATTGTTCAGAGCAATTAACATCCACGCAGACGCGAAGGGGGTGGGGGGCTGGGTCAAATTCTCGAAAGACCGAATCCTAAACGTCGTACAAGCGTTGGACCAAACCTCAGACTGTTCTACTTGATCCGCATCATTCAATGACGTGCGATGCTTTGCGATTGCTGGCAACTGCAAGCAAAAAGGGTGACAACTCGTCGTCTTCAAGCTAAATCAGGCGCCAGTTCGAAGACCTGCTGAGGAAGGGCAGGCGTGTGCAGAAGAAGCCCAGGAGCTTGACGAAGTTCCTCAACAGCACCGGGACATAGGACGGTCGAACTACATCGATGAACAGGCAGTGTCGTTCCACGTCCGTCATATTGAACGACTGGTGAAGGACTGTATCGTCGAACATGAACAGCGGACCATCCTTACACCAGGTATGGCGTGTTCCGTTCACGATGATGTAGGCACCCTCATTCGGCGTGGGATCGATGTTGTACAAGACCCGGATGCCTGCACGCAACCACCCGAAGTGCCTGCTCGTCTTGGTTTGCGGCGCGAATGTGGAAACCCCGATGGTAAGGACGTACTTGAAATTCTTCTGGAACAGTTTGCAGTCCGCTGCCGGGTTATTGAATCGGTACCATTTGTAAATGGCCAGCGTCCTCTGCTCCGCCTGGCTTCTTCGATGTATTTCGGCGATGATCGTTTCGGTGGGACAGCCTTCGGTGACCTCCCTGATCTCCTTCTGGTACGCCTTGGGAAAATCGGCCAGCTTGTAGATCTTCTTGTTGACGAAGGGCAGACTTAGGATGTCGATCAGCGTGTTGAGCGGACTGAGAAACCAGGTCAGGGTTCCATTGATCAGGAAATACTGGTGAAAAGTTGCGGCCAGGTCTCTGCCGTGTCGAACAACGTCGTACACGCCGGTGGCCAGATACACGATCACAACTGGAGGATAAAAAAAGCCGACGATGACAAACGGCAGAGCCCGCTTCAGGACTTTGCGCGTGTACATCCAGGTTTTCCGCGGCCATGGTTTCGCTTGTTCGGCGACGCTCGTAACAGCGCATACGGTGGTTACCTGTCGCTCACTCGATACGTTCACACTTGTTGGGGTCACCATTGCCTCCCAATAATACAGGATATCTTATCACAGTGGAATCTGAATCTGCCCGCGAGTGGGTGAGCCGTTGCCCATTGGCTGCAGCATACTTAAACTAAAATTTAGTTGGAGTCTTTGCTTTCCTGCGGGCTCATGCAAGGAGACAAACGTGATGCGAATTCCCATCAGATCTCTCTGCTGCGCTGCATTGGTCGTCGGACCGCTGTTGGGCTGTATGGACGCGTTGGAAGAACAAACCAAGAAGTCACCAAACAGTATCATCGGAAAAAAGACGCAGGATGTCGGTGAATTCAATCCGGACGCCAAGCAAGAAGTCAGCGATTCCAAGGTTCAGGTCGACAACCCAGTGACCTACGGTTTACAGGCGTATCGGCCGATGGTCGAACAGATTATGAAATCGTATATCGAGCATGCGCTGAATCTGTTCAATGCCATTCACGGACGGTATCCGAAGGACCACCAGGAGTTCATGGAAAAGATCATCAAGGCCAATAGAATTCAGCTGCCGGTGTTGCCGGGTGAGTGGCAATACAAGTATGACGTCGAAAACCACAAGCTGGAAGTGGTTCGAGCCATCACCGACGAAGAAGCAGAACCGGGGTAACGCTGTGTCAGGTCCGCCCTGAATTTCATCTGAAAAGCAGACTGTCTGAGACAGTCTGAAAGGGGGGCAGACTCGTGGCCGCCTTCGGCGTAACAATCCAGCACCGCTGTTCGGCAACAGAAAACTGGTACCGTGCAAATCCTCGCCAATCCGACGACTTACCAGAAAACTCCCCGGCGTTGGCTGCGAGACTTCCAGTCAGCAATAGAATGGAGCAACAAGCTCGCATACTCATCCTCGTTCGCCGCGGTTCCTTACAGAATCACCTCGTCGACCTCGGTATCGTAGGAGTCAGTCTCAGGATGGTCTCTTCGATAGTCTGAGAGCTCCGCGTCGGCTCTCTTAAACTCTTGCTCAGCGTCAACCCACCTGCGGGTCGATGCGTCGATTGATCGAGCCATGCCTCTCGTATCACTATTTTGAAGACTAGAGCAAGACTCTGCAAACCTGTAGCGGTCTAAGTTGGTCAGTCGGCAACATCGGCCGCGTGGATCATCGCCTTGTTGAACATAGGATTTGAGATTCGGCTATCGGAAACTCCAATCCTCAATTTGTTGGAAAATTCAAATCATTTCTGTTAGTTCCCGATATACTTCCGGCCGACGTTTCTTAAGAATAAAATTCGTCTGACGCCGCGCCTTGCACGCAAGTTCAGGATCCAATTCAGCTACTATCATCTGATCATTGAGGGAAGCTTTTGAGGCCTTCAGAACTTGCCCGAAAGGATTAAGCATGTAGGCACCTCCTTGGTGAGTGCTGTGGCCGTTGAAACCCACCTGGTCGCCGTACACCGCAAACACACCGTTGCTCTTAGCGTGCACCCCGTTGTCTCCCGGCAGACCTTTCAGTCTACTTCGCAAGCTCTCAATC
>CAUZSN010000066.1:0-16239 GCA_963582345.1 Planctomycetota bacterium | reverse complement strand
GGATGCTGAACACACTGTATCGCGGTTTGTTGGCCACATGCTTCGATATCGTTCACTGCCGGCGAATAGAAGAGAGAAGATCAATTAAGTCACGCCTGTCTAAGTGCCGGGACAATCTCGGTTCTTGCGGCGTGAACTGCGGGGGCAATTCCGGCGAGCGTTCCGGCGATGAACGATACGGTGAGGCCGGTGATCGTCAGACGGATCGATGGTGTGAACGCAATCGTGACGGCTTCGGCTCCCATCGACAGACTGCTGATGTTTAGCACCAACATGGCGCTACCGACGCCGATGATGCCGCCTGTGATGCTGAGTAACACGCTTTCGGTCATCACGAGACGGAAGACTTTTAGACCGGAGAATCCGATGGTTTGCAGGACGGCGTATTCTTTGATGCGGTCCTGAACCGACATAACTGTCGTTGTTGCGACAAGGGTCAGTACGAGGCCGATGCAGGCGTAGCCGAGATAGTGGGCCATGCCGATTAATTGCGTCAGGTCGCCTAGGCTCTTGGCTTGGAAGACCCCCTTCGATCGAGTGTCGGTTTCGACGGGACCGCCTCGGAACTCGTCATCGATCTCTTTGCATATGGCGACCGGATCGACGCCTTCGTTTAACAGAATTTCCAACTGCGTCACTGTGCCGACGAGGTTCATGCCTTTGCCTCGTTGCAGGAATTCGAGGTGGGAGTAGATATAGTTTTCCTCGGCTGGATCGTCGCTCTCGTAAATGCCGGCGACATTCACGCTCAGGGTGCCGATGGAGAATTTTTCGCCAACCTTGATGCCACGGCGAGTGGCGAAGGCGCGACCGACGACGGCGGCATCCTGATGTTGTTCAAACTCTGCCCAGTTGCCTGACACGAGTTCAAAGTCACGTGCGTTGCGGAGTTTCTCAGGCGGCACGCCATAGAACACGACTACATCGAGACTTGCCCGGCAGTTGTTCGTAAAGACCTGAATCGGGATGACTTCCCGCACACCGTCCAAATCGGCGATCTGTTGGTCGTAATCCTGCGGCAAGTGACTTGTGGCCGGGCAGAACTTGTTCGCTTGAAAGGTGATCAGCGATCCATTTGCTTCTTGCCGTCGCTGTAAGTCATTCATGCCTTCCTGAACGGCACCGACGAAACAGAAGACGAACAAGGCCACGGCGGAACCGCTCACAGTCAGGATCGTGCGTGAGCGATGTCGCCAGAGTGTTTTCAATGTATAAGACAGGAACTTGAACATGGCTATTGTAAGCGGGTTCTACTCCGCTGTTTCCTGTGCTTCGGGAAAGACGATAGGTTCGAAGTCGGCGCCGCCAGTTTGCACCAGTTTCCCGTGGTCGAGTCGGAACTGCTTGTCGGCGATCTGGGCGGCATCGGCATCGTGCGTGACTATCAGCAGCGTGATGTTGAGTTGTTCGTTTAGTCGTTTGAGTAAGTCGAGAATTTGATCTGACGTGTCGGCATCGAGGTCGCCGGTTGGTTCGTCGGCTACGATGACCTTTGGATGCGCAATGATGGCTCTTGCGACGCCGACTCGCTGTTCCTGCCCACCCGATAACTGGCGTGGATAGTGATCAGCCCGGTCAAGCAGATCGATGGCCTGCAATGCAAGTTTGACTCGTTTGCGGCGTTCGCTCCGGGACATCGGTAATAACAGGAGCGGCAGTTCGATGTTCTCACAGGCTGTCAGCACGGGAACAAGGTTATGAGTCTGAAAGATGTAGCCCATGTTGGCGGCTCGCCAGTGCGCCAGCTTCGTGCAAGACAAGCGTGTAATGTCCGTGCCGTCAATGACGATGCTGCCGCTGTCGGGTTTGTCGATGCTGGCGATCAGGTTCAGCAGTGTGGACTTGCCCGTGCCGCTGGCTCCCATTATCGAGATGAACTCACTTTGTTCGATATTTAGCGACACGCCATCCAGCGGCGTGATCGTCTCATCACCCTTGTGGTATCGCTTTGTGACGTTTTTGATTTCGACGAGGGCCATTATTGGTTGTTTCCTGTCGGCAGTCGGTTCATCGTGCGTAACCCGCTGCTTTGAGGGATGGCACCAGTTATTCCGAGGGACGAGTCTTCGCCTGTGACTTTGATGCGGTCGCCGTCCTGCAAGCCGTCTCTTCCACCAGAGATGATCCGACTGGAGATGGTCAGGCCGCTGATGATTTCCACGAGGCCATCCGATCCAACCAATCCGGTATCGACTATTGTTTTACGTGCGATACCGTCCGACTGATCGGCCAGCCAGACAAACGAGCCACCTTCGTCTTGGTGGACGAGTTGTTGCAGTACATAGAGTTTTAACTCCTGCGACGGCTCCGTGGATTGTTCCGGTTGCTTGGGAGCAAGGAAAGTCACATCAACCAGCATCTCTGGTTTGAACACGGGCGTTGGATCGGGGATTTCCACTTTGACTTGCAACGTGTTCTTCTGGATGTCGGCTTCGGAGCTGATGAAAAGCACTTTGCCGGTTAGTGGCGATGACAGTGCCGGATTGTCGATTGTAACCGGCTGACTGAGGCTGACTTTCGGGATGTCCTCGAAGCGGACATCGACTCGGATTTGCAACATGTCAGGACGGTAAAGTGTGATAACAGTTCTCCCATCAGAGTTTTCCGTCTTGCCACTGCCAGCCGCCAGATTGGTGCCGGGATGGGCAATGAGTTGGTAAACTCGTCCTTGAATTGGTGAGCGTACCGTCATGCGATCGAGTCGCAGGTTGGCTTCGGCGACGACAACACGAGCCTGTGCAACACGAGCCGTTGCCGCTCTGACTCTTGCTTTGGCCTCATCCTTCGCCTTGATTTCGTCGGCCAGCAATTCAAGTTGTGTCTTGAGTGCATCACGCCGCTGTATGAGCGCTGTTTGCTCCTTCTTAAGTGACTCCGCACGACCATGCAGTTCTTCAACTAGTGCTTTCGCCGAATCAACTTTGCTTTTGGCGAATTCGATTTCCACACCGGCGACGACTCCTTTCGCCGCCAACTTTCCCTCGTAGTCCTTCTGCATTGCCTCGTAATCTGCTTCGGCTCGGCGAATCTCAAACGGCAGGTTTTTCAACAGCGTTTCGATCTTTGCCAGCAACGCTTCGGCTTCACCCAAAGCGGCTTCCAGATGGACCGGCTGTTTGAAATGGGTTTCGGCAGCAGTTAGTGCGGCCTTGGCTTCATCGAGTTTCGCTTGACGAAGTTCACAGTCCGCCAACACCCGATCATACGCCAATTTTGCATCGTCCTTGACGAGTTCAGCAATCGGCTCGCCAGCCTTGACCGGTTGGTTTTCGACGACTCGCAAGTCCTCGACGACACCCGGCGCAAGTGCGGCAACTCGCACTGGCGTCGGTCGAGGTTCAATCCAGCCCGCCGCTTTAAACAGCGGTGTGCCTTCCTGTCGAAGCTCGGCAGTTATGGAGAACACAGGTACAACTGTCACGGGCTTCGGCGGAAAGATGAGGTCTTGTGACACCCACGCCACGAGCGACAGGAATCCGACGATCAACACCAACGGCAACACGTACCGAGTCAGCACATGCTGCCGAGTTTGTATTCCGGGCTGGCCCGTGTCGCCACGGTCGATAGCCAGTTCCCGAAGATCAACATCGGTATTCATAGTTCACATCTCTTCACGTATACGCCACTGGCAAGGATTGTGAGATTGCCTGCGTCGTCTCGTTGGGATTTGCCTGTGACGACGACGGTGGACAGTTCTTTGACTTTCAGCAATTCACGAGCATCGGCCTTCATGAGATCGCCATTCTCATCAACGACCTTCACCAATGCTGTCGATGTCGGGAGCTTGTGAGTCTCGCAGCAGTAGTCCCACGGCTGATCACATTTGTCGCCAGGGATGTCACTACATGCATTCAGCGAACAATCGACGATGAAAAACGCTGCTCGGCCTTCAATCCAAGGACTCTTCCCGCCGCCGATGCGTCCGACGATGACGACTTGATCACCGTCTTTTGTGGCTTCACGTGCCTTAATGACATTCATTCCGTCATCTGGCTCGTTGCTGAGCAGATATTTCGAGCCATCGACCGCAAGGGCTGGGTTGGACGTCGGTGGTGCTGTTGTCGTGGGACGTTCCTGCGAGCAGCCGATGATGACGATCCATCCAACGCACGCAGTCAGTGAAACACACTTTGTCATTTCGATCTCCATTGTTGAGTCAGCCGCACCATACATTTAGACCGCATTTAGCCCATCCACGATGGGCATCCGTAACGCTCGGATTGCTGGGGGAATGACCCCGAAGAATCCAAGCAACAATCCTACACCGCAGCCGATCAGAACGGCCATGCTGTCGATGCGAAGCGAGAATGCTCCCATCGTGAATCGCACTGCGGCACCATTTACAAAAACTAAGGCGAGCAACGTTGCCAGCAAACTTGCTGCCGTCGCAAGCAACACGCCTTCCTGAATCAGACTGACCAGGATGGACCGCCGCACGAACCCGATTGTTTGCAGCGTTGATAGTTCGGAGATCCGACCGACCACCGAGCTGTACATCGTGTTCAGCCCGGCGAAGATACCTGCTCCCGAAACAAGCAACACAACAAGCCACGCCAGCATCCGCACCGGGGCGTAGTCTTTTTGCAGGGAAGCGTAGTAGTCCGTTTCCTGCATCGTTTGTAATTCGAGGTCGAGGCGTTCTTTGCAGAACAAGTCGAGGTCAGCAAAATCGGCTCCCAGTCTCAGCGTCACGGCAACGAGGCTCAAGTCTTGTCGTTTCATTGTCTGTTGCAACTCGTCCAGCCGGCACCAGATTTCCGACTCGAATGCCGATCCCGCCGCCGTGAACGTGCCACTGATCCGCCATGTGCGGCCTTCGAACGTCAGCGATTGTCCGATGGCAAGGTCAGCGTCCGTTGCTGTGAGCTTCGCCGTGGTCATCCGACCCACCATGACTTCACCCGTCTTGGGCCAGGAGCCTTCTTGGATCTCGATCTGACGACGGACGAGCAATGCCGGCTGGGTCACTCCACGAATCAGCCCCATCGACTCTTCTCGCCCTTCAATGTCGATCTGCGTACCAAGATATAACTCTGGCGACACATACTTCTGGCCGAATCGCTCCTGAATCCCAGCGACAGTGGCCGGGACAAGATCACTCGTCCGCATCGGGATCGACGAGTATTCAAGGTTTTTGCCCATGCCGAGCGAGAAGATCACAGCCGTCTGCGGATCACCACTAACGGCAAGTGACCGTTCCAGTCCTCGGATGAAGCCAACGACGACAAAGACCAACACGATCACCGTCGTCAGCCCGCTGAACGTAAGGATCGTTCGTAATGGATGACGGAACAGATTTCGGATTGCGTATTCCCACGGGAGCAGGCGAAAGAACATGGCGATTGGTACTTCACAGTGAGAGCTCAGTAGACACGTTTATCTCAGCTCAGGATGAACTTTCGACACTGAGAACCAACGCGAACGAGCGTCTACGAGTCCGTCAGCACGAGCCGAGTGTCATTGCTCTCGACTGCATTACAGCAAAAACGACATGTGCCGAACGCACAGTATGCGACCAGAAGTGACTTTTTCGTTGTGTGGCAGCGTCGTGCAAGAGTTTCGCTGAAAGAGTACATCAGCAATATAATCGCTCGAGACCACAACATTGTGGAGCAGGTGGTCCACCTGCTGCATTACATCGTCATCGGTGTGTTCAATGACGGCACCACTGCAAATGCACTGGCAAATTCCGCATGGGGCGTTGTGACAGGGTGCTGAAGGATGATGGTTGGAGTGCTCTTGATCGCAGCATGCTCGAGCAGCACAATCGAGGGCACAACGTTCATCTGCCGACGCACAGATGCCCGACCTGCACCACAACGGGCAGGCGACAATCATCACAACCAGAAAAAGATGAAGTACCTTACGAGTCATGCCGAATGACCTTCAATAATTTCTTAATTTTACGTTTATTCTGACCGCTTGACAACCTGATTTTTTTTCTTGAATTACGGTCGATTCGTCAGACTTCCACTCAAGAGTTGTCCTTCGATCACAGCAGACGACGCCTGAATCTCTCGCAGAGCATCGAGAAACGACAGATTCACTTGAAGATACGTCTGCTGGGCTGTCAGCAGGGTTAGGTACTTCACTTGCCCTTTTTCATAGCCGTCAGTCACGAGTTTGAGCGACCGTTCGGCTCTAGGAACCATCCTTTGGCTGTACCGTTTCACTTGTTGGCGGGCATTCGCGTACCGCCGATAGGCCACCGCTAACCGATCCTGTAAGTCGAGTTCAATTCGTTTGACATCATTGCAGGCGGCGACCCATTCGGCTTCGGCAGCCCGAATGTTGCCTTGATTCTTATTGAAGATCGGTATCGGGATGCCGACCTGAACATTGGCCACGTCACTGTTCGTGATATTGTTATGCCGCACACTTACCGAGAGATCGACATTTGGAATCGGCTCTTTCTTGGCTCGGCGAAGGACGATGCTTGCCCGCTCCACTCGTGTCCGAACTGCATGTAATTCGGGATTGCTTTCCAGCACCATTCCACAGCAGTCATTCCAATCCAGTGTCGACAGATCATCGTCGAGTTTACCGGTGAGCGGGGTCATCTGCATTGTCGGCACACCGATCACCGTTGCCAGCCGCCGCCATGCTTCGGATTTCTGGTTGTGGGCGTTGTCATACAGAATGTGTGCTTCATCCGCTTTGATCTGAGCCTGCAACAGATCATTCTCGGTTCCCAATTGCCCTTCAAGCAACGTCTCCGTCGCTTTCACAAGATCATCGCCAAGGCGAGCTAGTTCCTTTGTCAGCTGAAGTCGCCGTTGTGCCACGATTGTATCGTAAAATCGAATCCGCACATCACTCAGTACCCGTTGTTCCTGAGCGTGAAGCTGAAAGTGTGCCTCGTCGATTTCCTTCCCGGCAATTGCTTGATCCAACTGCAACTTGCCGCCCGTGATAAATCGTTGGCTGATAAACCCGCCCTGCACCCCGGCGGTCCCCCGGTTCCCGATCTCCGTAGCGTGATAGCCAACGATGGGATTTGGATATAGCCCCGTCTGCACCTGCCTTTCACGAGCCGATTCCATTCGAGCCGCAGCTGCGGCCAGAGTGGGATTGCTCTGGAATGCAATGCCTTCGAGTTCGGCGAGCGTAAACGGTGCATCGGGTCTCGCGGAGACCACCAATTCCGGTGGCTTGGACTGGGCTTCGGTTTCGTCGATCTCTTTGGCTTTTTTCACAAACGCGACCGAATGAACGCCTGACTCCGGTTGCTGCGCCGTAGCGATTGGCGTTTTGTGGGTTGCCCCGTTTCTACTGTGATAGTCGGCAATTGGCGTTGGCGGTACCGAACGACACCCCGTCGATATTCCGAGAAAAATCACAGCGATGATCGAAGCGACTCTGAACATTCAAGATTCTTCCTATGCGAATAATCCGATCTCTGTCGGTTGTATCGGCACGAGACCGACATCGGATTGGGCTGGACAGTGCGCAGGGTCGCAGGAAAGTGCAGGTCGTGCTGGTTATAACAACAGGGTAAAATTCCACGTCGAAAAAGGTCGCTTGCACTCTCGATCCAGCAATTATGTGCTTGTTGCGCCGTCGTTCGCAGCGGGAGCATCGCCGGGCAGGATAATCCGGTCAATCGGTCAACGGAGACCGAGTTTTCCGGAAGATGTGGCCCATCGACCACTATAATGAGAAGTATGGAAGCCTCGTTACTCTCAACCGATTTGTTCTTTTCTTCTCGGGTGACCGGTGTCGCAGAAATGGACGGTGCTACGGTGACAACCATAATGCACAGCGAACAGCTCATCCGACGTGTTTCAGAGAATGATGTCCGTCTTGTGCTGCTCGATTTGAGCATGCCGGAACTTGATCCAAAAGATCTTGTACCAAGATTGCGGGAGCTGCCGAATCCACCTGACACAATTATCGCTTTTGGGCCACACGTTCACGAGAAAAAATTATCCGCTGCACGCGAAGCCGGATGCGACAGAGTGTTGTCCCGTGGTGAATTCAATAATCAAATAAGAAAGATTCTAACAGAGTACTTGATTCAAAAAGGCCACAGATAACGTCACTATGCTTACCAAAGATCGCGATTCCGTTTCGATTGGCTCGCTAGCATTGTCCGATCTGCTTGCACTTGTCAGCGGATGTGGGCTGCTGTTGGCATTACAGCGGTTTGACAGAATTCGCGCGGAATGGAGTCAAGTTGGCCGATTTTTTCTGTACGCCGTCGCGATTGTTCTAATCGTCACGGGCCTGACACAAACACTGATAGCTATATGGCCCCAAAATAAGCCTTTGCGTCTATGGCGGTTCAAGAAACTGAATCGCCAACGTGTTCTGTTGCCGCGTGAGGGACTGGTTTATTTGGGCATCATGGCCGTGTTGTTCGTAGGAGCCTTGCTGGGCCGGTCGAACATGCTGATGCTTGTGTTCTCGATGATGGCCGGACCATTTATCCTTAACGGCTGGATTACATTTACGCTGTTAAGACGTATGAAAGTCATACGCCGAATTCCCAGACGGGCGATGGTTGGAGACGTAGTTTCGATCGAAATCGAGCTGACAAATCGCAAGCGTTTCTTTTCATCGTGGCTGATGGCGGTGCGTGACCAACTGGGCAACGAGGACGAGCGCTTGGACGGCGACGTTTTGTTCGCCCGCGTGCCACCTCGCAATCAGCGTATTGGTTATTACGAAATGCGACCTGCGCGGCGTGGTAGGTACTTCTTCGGGCCACTGAAACTGACTACTCGTTACCCGATGGGGCTGGTCGAACGTGGGCAGTTATTCGACATGAGCGAAGAACTTGTGATTCACCCACGTGTTGGTCGTCTAACTTCCAGCTGGAAACAGAAACTATTGAATACTTCGGAGTTGGTCGATCAGCAATCAACTCGTCGCGGCTTGTTTGATGATGAATTTCAGCACTTACGCGAATTCCGCACGGGGGATAACCCGCGAGCCATTCACTGGAAGACCTCAGCACGCAGAAACGAATTGATGGTCCGCGAGTATCACCAGTGCCGCGATCAGCACCTGGCCGTGTTTCTGGACTTGTGGTTGCCCAGCTCACCCAGTGAGGTGCAGTTAGCCCGAGTCGAACTGGCCGTCAGTTTTGCAGCGACTGTCTGTCTGGAACAACTAAAGCAGAGTCGTGAGTCGCGAATCTGGTTAGTGATTGGCGGTCAGGAAATTACTCGATGGGAGTCGCGTTACGGAGCGGCAAGCATCGAGTCGATGTTGGACACGCTGGCCGTTATCAAGGCTAGTCCGTCACCGGACCTGGCGCGAATGTTTCATGATACTTTGCCAGCCCTATCCCCGAATACCAGGACGTTGTTAATTACAACTCGTCAACGCGAAGTCGGCGACTACACACGCTTGTACAAATTCCGTTCCGACGGAAATTTAAGCGAGTTGGGGGAGCAGATTCAGATTGTCGAGGCTGCACACGATACAATTTCATCTTTGTTTGTTCTCGATGAAGCACCGCAATAGACTGACGAACCTGTGACCACTGTATTTCAAATCAGCATTTACTGTTTGGTGTGTTTGGCGAGCCTGATTCTGGCTGCTGCCGAAGGAGCGACGTTTCCGACGGGTTTGACCGTCCCGTTGGCTTTGTCAGCCTTGTTCGTTACTGAACGGTGGAAAGCGATTCGACTTCCGGCAATTTGGGCGAATGCGCTTGGTTTCCTGGCGTTTGGATTGGCCACTGCAGAATTCTTGACTGGTGACATCGAGGCGCGGCTAGTTTCTGGTGCGCACCTGCTAGTCTACCTTACATGGATCATCATTTTCCTCGAAAGCAACCTAGGCAGTACTGGTGGTTATGCTTGTTAAGCATCTTGCAGTTGGCCGTGGCATCCGTTTTAACGAATGCTGGCTGGTACGGATTTTCTTTGGTCTGCTATTTATTTCTAGCAGTGTGGACCCTCTCAATCTTTTCGCTCGATCAGGCTAAACAACGCTTCGCTAACGCTGAAAAGTATGCTGTTCACGCTGGCAAAACGAATGGCCATGGGGACACCAGACGCGACGGTTTTGGATCGGGGCTTCTGGTGAGTTTTCCATCCGGCCCGCAGTCTATGGCACAATCACTGCAAAACGCCAGCACGACTCGAGGGTCGATTCAACACGATCCACGTGAACGATGGATCAATGCGCGATTCGTGTGTGGTAGTGTTGTCACGTCATGTCTTGCGTTGTTGGTGGGAGCCGTTTTTTTTGCGTTCGTCCCGAGGATTTGGATTGGAAAGGCCCTGTTTGGCGAGGAAGCATCGGAGTTTGGCAAAACAACAGCGGGCGCGAGACGACACGTACTAACCGGGTTTACCGAGGAAGTTCAACTTGGTGACATCTCACAGATTTTGGAGAGTACGGAGACTGTCTTAGAAATCCAGATGTTTGATAACGAAACGAATGCTAGAATCGACGTTGAGGGTCATGCATTCGAATTAGGATTCGACGAACCATTGTTTCGCGGAACAGTCCTGGCACAGTACGAGGACAGCCGCTGGTCCAAGTTGCGATGGATCGGAATTCGCGAACCAGTTCCAGTTGCTCCTGGGCCTGGAGTAGTACGCCAAAAGATTCGCTTGCAACCGATCGGCACCGATATTCTATTCGCTATACACCCAGTTCTAGCGTGTCGAGTGGATCATTCAATTCCGGACGCTTCGACACACTTCTTCACATCTGAGTTGTTTCGTGACTCGAATATTTCGAAAACAATTCCGATTTCCTATACCGTTTTTTCTGACAAACGCAGATCAAATCGGGTTCCGCCCCATGCCGGCCTGTTTAAGGATATTTGGGACCTAGGTTTCGATCAGTACCGAGAATGGCCATCCCATTTGGTGCGACTTCGTGATTTGGCACGCGAAAAGTCAGGACTCGACGACCAAACGATGGAATCGAACGAACCTTCGAAAATCGATATTGCGGAACGTTTGGAAGCCTACTTGCAGAACCCAGAAGAGTTCTCCTATTCACTGAATATATCGATTCAGGATTCTTCGATCGATCCTGTTGAAGATTTCTTATTCAATCGTAAGCGAGGACATTGCGAGTACTTCGCGTCATCATTGGCATTGATGTTACGAACCGTCGGAATTCCTTCGCGATTGATCAGTGGATTTAAGGGTGGCATCACAAATCAGTTTAGTGGCCAGTTCATCGTACAGCAGCGGCATGCGCATACCTGGGTCGAAGCGTTCATCAACAATCGCTGGGTCGTTCTTGATCCGACGCCCGCTGGCAGGGCAGACAGCGTTGAGAAGATGACAACTCAACTGACCGCTTCGCACGATTTCATACAAATGCTTTCCAACTGGTGGTCGTTTTATGTGGTGGGAATATCATTGGATCAGCAGCAGATGGACCTATATTTGCCGCTTAAAGATCGAGCGATTGATTGGTGGATATCCGCTGAAACCCAAGTCAAGTCACTGAGCGGTCCATCAAGCGTGCTACTGTCGCCGAAGCGGTGGTTTAGTGTCTCAGGATTCTTCACGGTTTTCGTCGTGTTGATGATTGTGAGTGGCCTTGTCTGGGGATGGCGTCGATTGCTGGTGCCGGGAACGCGGTTGTCGAGTCCATTTGACATTCTATGGCGACTGGCGGGGAGATCGTTAATAAGAGACCATTTTCCTGTGCGATTACGCGTCGACTTTTACGAGCGATTTAAAAAACTTCTGGCCGCTCAAGGTTTGGTGCGAGCAAGATCGCAGACTCAGCGAGAATTCGCCAATGTGGCGCAACGTGATTTTTCTGAGATTCTTATGAGTCCAGAACTGGTGGACTTTCCGTTCGAATTGGTTGAGCGGTTCTATCGTGTTCGATTCGGAGCAGAACTGCTACAGGGGGAAGAAGTCCGCGAGCTGAATCAGTTGCTCACGCAATTTGAGCGGTCTTTGTCTGCCTCGACCGGATCAATGGAAAAAACCTAATGGCACAAGCGCTACAGGAGCGATACAAATGCCGCAAGTTTTCATCCCATCGTTGATGAGAACAATCACCAACGGAGTTCAAGAAGTTAATGTTGAAGGCAGAAATGTGCGACAGATGATCGAGAACCTGGAATGTCAGTTTCCTGGGATTCGTGAACAATTGTGCGATGAGAATAGCATGAAATCAGGATTGACTGTTTCCGTTGATGGAAACGTCAGCAGCCTGGGGTTATTTCAAAAGGTTCGCGCAGATAGCGAGATTCATTTCTTGCCCGCAATTGGCGGAGGGTAGGGGGCTTGGTTACTTAGCCCTAACGCGAGCTAGGAGCGGTGACTAACGTAATTTTGACTCTATTGCTGTGAGCGGTCATGACTGCAGTAGCAAGTCGACTTCGTTCAGAAGTTGGTCGACCTCAAACGGTTTCAGCAGGACCGCATCCGCGCCCTGTGACATGGCGAATTTTTGATAATGGGGCTCGTGATTTCCGGATACTATCACGATTCGCTGTCTTCGGATGTTTCCATTGCGCAGGTGGGCCAGCACAGAAAATCCGCTGCGTTTGGGGATGACTAGGTCCAAAACGACTAAATCTGGATTATCCCGTTCTGCCCGTACCAGGGCTTCGGAACCATCTCGGGCGACCAGTACATCGTAGCCATGCGCCTTCAGCCCAACTTGCACCATCTCCAGGAACCCGTCATCGTCGTTGACCAAGAGCACTCGTTTCGCGGATTGATTCATGTCAGCCTCAGCCTCGGCATCGAACATCTGTGACGGCCATTGCCACCAAATTGCTGTTACACAGGATCGGCACTTCGTCAAGGCTTTATTGATTATTTTCGGCGAGCTGTCATCGACGTACGTCCAACCCGTGTCTACTAGCTCCCCAAGTCTCGCAATTTTGAGTAGACTGGCTTCTAAGATTTACATTTTCGTAACAACTCAGCTAAGTTAAGCAGGACGGACTTTTTAGGCCGTCACGATTCGGTTGACGGGCTGGAAAGAACTGTCCTACGGCTGTTTCGCCAGACGGCTAAAGTGTTAAACATTTTCCAGATCTTCGATTTTGGAGTCATGAACTGTGTCAGTTACTTCGGTTGTCGGGTTGCAGTGGGGTGACGAGGCTAAAGGAAAGATTGTTGACATTATCACTCCAGAATCCGACGTGGTGGTTCGGTATCAGGGAGGTAACAACGCCGGACACACGGTTCGGTTCGATGGCAAGACGTATAAACTGTCGCTTCTGCCGGCGGGCATTCTGCATGATGGCGTTGCTTCCGTGGTCGCCACGGGAGTGGTCATCAATCTGAAGGCATTTCTGGACGAGCTGGACGGAATTGTCCAGCGCAATGGGTCGATCAAGGGTGACCTGTTAGTGAGCAGCCGAGCCCATGTCGTTTTCCCGTACCACATGGTCGAGGAAGCAGTTCTGGAAAACAGTCGTAAAGGCGATGCAATTGGAACGACCATGCGCGGCATTGGCACGTGTTACCGCGACAAGGCCAGTCGAATTCACGCAATTCGCGTCGGAGACCTGTTTCATTCGGATTCATTTCGGCAACGATTGACGGAGATCGTTGCGCAGAAAAATATCATTCTGAAAGCGCTCGATCCCGAAATTGAACCGCTCGACGCCGCGGCGATCTTCGAAGAGTATTCTCAGTATGCCGCGCGTTTGCAGCCGTACGTTGGCGATACGACCAGCTACCTGCACAAAGCGCTGGCTGAAGGGAAGCATATTCTGTTCGAAGGGGCCCAAGGTACTTTGCTTGACGTCGATCACGGTACGTTTCCGTATGTAACATCGTCAAATAGTTCTGCTGGCGGATTGCACAGCGGCAGTGGCGTTTCCGAGCGGGAGATCACATCGATGATTGGAGTGGTCAAAGCCTATACGACTCGTGTTGGCGGCGGTCCGTTTCCGACAGAACTTTGCGATGAAATCGGCGATCACCTTCGCGACCAAGGACAGGAGTATGGGACCGTCACCGGACGGCCGAGGCGCTGCGGCTGGTTCGATGCGGTTGCGGCTGGTTATTCCGCGAGGCTCAACGGCATCGATTCGCTGGCCATTATGCTGCTGGACGTACTGAGTAAATTGGAAGAGCTAAAGATATGCGAAGCGTACGAAATTAACGGAGAACATACGACGGAGTTTCCAGATCACGTCGAAGATTTTGCGAACGTGCAGCCGATCTATCGCTCGTTGCCCGGCTGGCGGAGAGACATCTCGGAAATGCGAGTGCTGGCAGATCTTCCTAACGAGGCCCGGCAGTTCGTCGACACAATCGAAAAACTAATTGGCGCGCCGGTCGAATTAATCTCAGTCGGCGCAGATCGCGAGCAAACGATTCAAGTCAATTAGCTGCAGTCAATTTCAAATATGGAGAGTACTCAAGTCGAACCGATGTGCACGTTTGTCAGATTTTTCGTGATTCCTAATGTCGTTTTGATGTTCATTCGTACTGTCAGTGGTGCAGGATCACTAAACGGCGCCTGGAGTGGGTGATTCAGTTGTTGAAATAGTGCAGTCATGAATCATGCGGACGAAACGGAATCAGTCTCGGCGAATCTTGGTTTTTGGGATACGGTCAGTATCATTGTCGGGATCGTCGTCGGCGTTGCGATCTTTAAATCGCCGCAGGTGATCTTCAATAACGTCAACGGTCCATGGCAATTGATGGCGGTGTGGGTATTGGGCGGGTTACTGGTGTTTGTCGGGGCACTGTGCTACGCCGAATTGGCGACGACCTATCCTCGATCAGGCGGTGATTACGTTTACTTGACGCGTGCTTACGGTTCCTGGGTCGGATTCTTGTTTGGCTGGGGTCAGTTGGTAGTGATCATGACCGGCACCGGCATTGGCGCAATGGCTTTTGCGTTTTCTGATTATTCGATCGCGCTATGGAACTTGGATCCCAGCGGCAACATCGTCGATCGAGAAAGGGCCGAATTCGTTGCGTCCCGTGTTACGGAAACCTGGGGTATCGGATTTGCGGTTGGTGTTGTCGTTTTTCTGTCCTTTGTGAACCTTTTGGGTGTTGTGTTGGGGAAAACGATTCAGAACATTCTGACGGTGGCCAAAATCGTCAGTGTATTGGGTATCATCGTTGTCGGTCTCATTTGTGACGGTTCGGGTTCTCTGCAAGTCGTCGCGAAGAGCGACGCAAACTTCGGGGTGGCGATGATTTTGGTTTTGTATGCGTACGGCGGTTGGAATAACGTCGCATACATCGCAGCAGAAGTGCGCGATCCACAGAGAAATATTCCGAAGGCTTTACTGTTTGGAATCGGCGGAATCACATTAATTTACCTGTTGGTTAACGCTGCCTATATGTTTGGTTTAGGATTCGATGGGACTCGTGACTCTGGCGCACCTGCTGCAAAGCTCTTAGAGACCATGTTGGGCGATTGGGGTTCGAAGAGTATGAGTCTACTGGTCATGGTCTCGGCATTAGGGGCAGTGAACGGTCTGATTTTTACGGGTTCACGGATCTACGCGAGTCTGGGTGAAGATCACCGAATGTTCGCGGTTTTGGGACGCTGGCATCCAAAGATCGGCGTTCCGGTCTGGTCCATACTGAGTCAGGCGGTTGTTGCAATTTTTCTGATCATCGCCGTCGGAACTCCTACTGGTCGGAACATTATTGACGGGATGTTGCAGGGAATCGGAATTAAGACGCTGTCATGGGATCAATATTTCGGAGGATTCGACACTCTGGTTGCCAGCACCGCACCAGTCTTCTGGACATTCTTTCTGCTGACTGGAATCTCACTTTTTGTGCTGCGATGGAAAGACCGCGACATCGAGCGACCATTCCAAGTGCCATTTTATCCGGTCATTCCAATCATTTTTTGCCTGACCTCCGTCTACATGCTTTATTGCAGCATCATCTATGCGAAAACTCTGTCGCTTTTAGGGATTGTCCCGTTGTTGCTCGGTGTGCCGTTGTATTTCATCAGTCGACAAATGACTGTTTCCGCCAACTGACAGTCCTGCGTGCCCACGCCGATACAGAACACTACCAAAGACGCCAATAAGAAAAATTACAGCCCGAATGTTGTTTACGTGCCTACTCCGCATAACGTGGTGGCCAAAATTCCGGAACTGGCTCAGGTCAAGCAAACTGATACGGTGTACGACCTGGGCTGCGGCGACGGGCGTATCGTCATCACAGCAGTCAAGAAATATGGTTGTAAAGCAATCGGATTTGACGTCGCTCCGAAGCAAATCAAGGAGTCGTTGGGAAATGTCAAGAAAAACAACGTTGGCCACCTGGTCAAGATCTGAAATAAGGACATCTTCACACTCGA
>CAUZSN010000065.1:0-16338 GCA_963582345.1 Planctomycetota bacterium | reverse complement strand
CGTTTAAGCCCGTCGCCGCATGGTATCGCCAGTATGCCTTGCTTCGCTACGCCACACTACAAGATCGCGATTCAGTTGCAGATCTCGAACAAGTGATGAAATCGACCGTCGATCAGATGACCGCTAAGTGGCAACATTGCCGTGATACTAATATTCACGAGTAAATGTCAAAAATTTAATTCCGGCTTCAGGCAACGATCGCAAGGCGTTCCAACTGCACGGCAGCGTGATCTTTCGTTCGACATTGGTCAAGGATTGGGCTACCCCGACGTCGCGCAGCAAGTGGAGCACCGAACTCCATTTTTTCACACTATATTGCTGCTCACGACGGGGATTTTCGAACGACAATCAGAACTTTCCCGGAGTTGTTGGCCAATTCACTGGGGAAATCATTGACTCGAAAGTAAAGCGTTCCCATCGTTTGGGCAATAAATCGTTTCTTGTTGCCGATGACGATCACGTGAAGCATGCTCTCGCGACCCGGGTCGCCTGAGGGCGAATTGGTCCGGACAGCGGCAACCAGCAATCCGAGCGGTCGGCCTTGATAATATCGAAATGTGATACCGTTCGGCTTGCTGATCCACGGAATCGGTTTTTGAGCAACGGTGAATTGTCCGGAAGCGGTGACTTCGTAGGCGCATCCCTTTTCAACTCGAATGCCGCTGGACTGCCAGCTTCGGTCAGCGACAATTTCGATCCGATTCGCGACTCCACGATCACCCAGCCGCATACCTTCACGGAAGTCAATGGCCGAACGCTCGAAATCGTAACCGTGCACCAAATTCGTCGCAAATACCGGCCATTCGGTCCATATCCTAGGCAATTCCGGATTGAACAGTTTGCGAAATGCGGCCTTAAATTTACTGTCTGTCGTACAACGTCCCAGTTCTCGGAAACGGTCACGATACCGCGGATGCGTGTCCAGAAATTTACATAGTGCCCACGACCAAGCGTACGATTCGATGCGTAAGGAGTCTTTCAGACGTAGCGATGTCACCTGCTGAAGCGTCCGGTAGCCGCGGGCCTTGACTTCCTGCTGGATGATAATAATCCGGCCGAATCCCGCAAAGTCCGGTACGTTATGTGGCATGACTCGGAAGTGCGCTTTGCCGGTCTTATCGAACCAATGCCCTCCAAACAGTTCGGCAATACCTTCCATATACCAAATTGGAGCCCCCATGCTGGACATCGTCGTCATAAAACAATGCGTTCCTTCATGGATCATCAAGTGTCGGCGATAATAATCGTGAGCTTGGTCATTCATCCAAAATTCGGCGCCACGATGACGACCATGCAAAAATTGAGGCAGGTCATGGGGCAGTAGACCGGCCCGCTTGAATAACGTCTTGTTCGCAATAATATAACCGGTCAATTGATACTCGGTCCGCTCGCGGTTTGGCGGAAGCGGACCAAAGTACTCGACCCACGCATCGTACGCCTGATCCATTAACAGTGGCAGGGTCTTGGCGTTTTTCGGATCTATGTCGCTGTAGAGTTTGAGCCGCACCGATTCGTATTTGAAGATTCCAATTTGAGCCAAGTACCTGTCGTTGTGCCGCGGCCGGATGTCTGAGGGACGAAACACGGTCGCGGCCAAAGACGGATGCGACGTTATGCGTGACGACTTCTGCCGATCTGTGCCACCACCGGCTAATTTCACCAACCCGACAGACGGTTTTGACGATGCGCTAGATATGGCTGCCCCGTAAGTTGCGGATTCGGCCTTTGTGCCACTTTCCCCGCTATCTTCCAATCGTTGCGTTTCAGGCGGTGACCCGTCGTCGTGCAATAAATCGACCGACGGCGTTGACGCAGGACACCCAACCGCGCAGACGATGGCAACCACCGCTGCACGTTGCACAGCGTGATCCCATGTCAATTTGTGAAACTTCAGCGGCATGTGTTAATTATACTGCACGTCCTACTCACAACACATTTTTCATTTTGAAGATTTCCCTCTTCTGACACCAAACGCATCTTCAGCGGACATCTCGGCACAACTCGAATCACATCGGGCGTTTCGGCTAGTGTATTGTGAATGGCTAATTGTAGACGTTGGAAGTGTAGTCGAACCGAATGTCCTGCCAATGAACTTTTACACTCCACCGCTGGGCTTTTGCTCTCATCGAAATGCTGATCGTGATCACGATCATAGGAAGTGCTGCCACAATCGCAATTCCGTCTTTTCAGCAACGAAACGATCAGACGGCGAGACGGTATTGAAGAAAAATCTTGTCCAAATACGCTTGGCCATCCAGCGGTACAGCCTACGTCACAAGAGCAAGTACCCCACACAGGTTTCCGACGGAACCAATGCTACTGGAACTAAAGAATGCTTTGCCAATCAACTTCTATAGCATATGAATTCGAAGGGCCTCGTATTGAACAGTAGCACAGTTGAAGACACATTGGGCCCCTTTGTCCATGGTCAGATCCCAACGTATACCGTCGGTAACCTGCAACCACACAGTGATGTTAGGGTTGTGAACTTTCCCAAGAAAATAAAAGCAGAGCTAACCCGAATCACATGTGGAAGTACAACGCATTCACCGGACAGTTCATTTGCAATAGCAATGAATTGTGTATGGGTGAATCAATACCACATTGGCAGTGGTAGCGTTTGAACCTAAATTGCAATCAGCAGAAGAATGGCTACTGGACACCAACAGACCAACCAAAGTGCCAACTGAGGCGGCACCGAAGCCAATAAGAACATCAGGCACTTTGTTGCCAGCAACGACCAAGGTAATTCCACCGACGATCGCTAAAACCATGGATGATCCCAAAAAACCAACACCAAGACGATAAATCCATACGTCAGTTCGTACTGGTTCCACGATTTCTGCGATCGTCTGAGCGGGGGTTTACGAACTCTTGCTTCGAGTTATGAATCCATTGTAATTCTTATTGCCAAATCGCTAATTAACTGTATCCTACTTGACTTCGCCCGAAATCCTGAACCTGTCGTCATTGCTGACCCCTGTTTGGCCGAAGGAAGTGTGTTCACATATCAAATCTTACCACGACACCGGCTGTGTCACAGGAAGACTAGAACGTTAAACGGCCAAAACCACAACGTAGTCGCAGAAAATCCGGACGACGAGACGAATTGTATTAGATTTTTGATCTGTAGCATCTAAGACGGTGGCCCGGCTTAAGTCGATGTCCTCCCTGACGACAAAAACGGTTGTTATTCGCCGGTTGCTCCAAGGCAGTCTTCAATCCAACACAAGTGGGCCATGAGCTCGCTCGTACAAGCGATGTCCGGTTCGAGCTTGACGGTTTCTTCTTGATGATACACGTTAACTCCCGGCCACCATCCATCGTCCTGCTGGGAACTGTGGAGACCATCGGCAACCTCTTCGACGATTCGTCGGTCTTCCGAGTCGCCCGTAAGGCGGTAGGTCCAGGTCCCACCCCAACCAATTTTTCCACTTTGATTCGTTCGGTAGACATCTTCGCCGCAATGCCGGCTTGCCTGCAGAAATTTCTGTGCTAAATCGAGCCAACGGCGCTCAGCCGTCGCACCGTACAGCGAAGACAATAACGCAGCGGCAACACCGTACTGGAAGTAATACTGGACTGTCTTCGCCGCGTCGACTTTGTAGGCGACAGCAGCGTCCTCAGGATACTTGGTGACGAGGCCCGTTCCATGATGCCAAACCGAATACAGTCCGTCCGACAAATTGGGCTGGGCGTCGAAGAGGTTCTGCATCCAATTTCCCACAGCGGCTGCGACGTCGCGTCGTCCCGCCCAAAGATAGGCTAGTCCAACGATGCCGGTCGTCATGATGTCCTGCTCACCTTGTTGTTCGCGTTGTTCGATCGTGGTGTAGAAGCCGCCGGTCTGTTCATCATGGAACCCGTCAAGAAATCCAAGAATCTTGTGCGCAACATCAAATCGCGCGCGTAACAAAGCCCCGATCACCACCCAAGCATGTGGATAGATGCGAAAAATGTCGTACCATGTGCAACCGTTTCCATCGAGATCTCCATCCTCCTTGAGAAATCGACGCACGACATAGTTGAGCATACGTTCGGCTTCAGCGTTGCGACCGGCAACAGAGAGTGCAAACACTGTCTTGTAGTATTCATTAATACTGGTGGCACCTTCGATCGAACCGTCTGGTTTTACCAACCCGACAATCCACTCTGCGGCATGCTGTGCCGGCGACAAACCATTGGTCATAATTGTACGTTTCATGCTTGACTCCATGTGTAATTAATTGTCAGGATTCGGGCAACGGCTATCGAAATCAAATCGGACATAGGGGTTCTGTGACGACAAGCCATTGCTGACCCATAAAGCGCGTTGGTAAGGATCAATGACAATCGAACAGAGGGTTTGTAACCAGGTCGTTGTGTGGCTGAGCGCCGGGTTTGGGGCCTTACAGATGGCATTCGGACCGTTTTCGGTATCTGCCAACCAACGGCCGACGGTTTGCCAGGTGACTCCATCGGCAGCACCTGTCAATTCCCGCCAGCGCTCGGCACGCACGAAGCTGTCCTCGAAAGAACACGGCTCTTCGGTCAGCAGACAATGGTTGGTGTGCCAGTACACCTCATCGAGTCCGAGCTGCCTTTCGGCAACGCCAGTAGGTGAAATCTCGTAATTGATGCCACACCCGGATCCATCCGCCAGAAAGAAACTGATGGTCGCTTCCGATAGATGTTCGCGAATGACCCGTGCGGCGGATGTCAAATCGGACTGAGCCAGCACGTGTCGTAACACGACGACGAAAAGGGCATCTCCATCGCTAGTAGCTTGGCTGCAACCAAGGCCCGATTCAATACTGGCCACGCCGTGTTCGTTGACGCCGTACTTGCCAGGCTGACCGCATTCGGTAACAACGATGTGGTCGGGTAGGTCGTCGCATCGCGAGATCAACACAGCACGAAAGTCAAGAACTTCCGGCCGCCACTCCCAATTCATTCCCAATAAGGCCCGTCCGTCCGCCGACCGCTTGGGTCCAACGAAAACGTTCGAACATTCTCCGAGTTTGACTGTTTCGTAGGTGATTTCGTAACGCGCGGAGAGTGCGAAGATGTCTTCCAACGTCTGACCGGAGCCCTCGGCAAGACCTTCGTATTCGCTCATCAACAATCCACTGATGCGAGCCGTTGATTCGATGAACCGTGAGGCACGGCGGCGCATTTCCTGACTGTCAATACCAACGTGTTCGGCAAAGAATTCTCGGTAAAAGTTGACGGCGTGACAGATTGGAGCTTTAAGGATCCGTCCATGCTGAAATCCTCGTTCGCGGCTGTTGCCTTTTAATTCCGCTGTGAAAATCCGGGGCGTCGCTTTGCTCATACGATTCTCCGCGAACCATTCAGGATTGAAGCGTCCCACGAACAATGGCGGCTCCCTCAACCATCGCACACATTTTGCGATAAGCAATGTGTCGTGGACAATGATTAAATCCACAATCTGGTGTGACCACGATTCGCTCGGCTGAGACATGTTTCGTCGCCAATTGGATTGCCGATGCAACATCGTTCGGAGACTCGACGAAGTAGGACTTCACGTCCGTCACCCCCAAGCCGATCTTCGCGGCCGACGGAACGCCTGCTAGCATCTCAATTTGTGCGAATTCACGGTTGGCGAACTCGAAGTTGAACTGATCGCAACGTGCCTCGTTGAGGGCGGGAATAACGTAACTGTAATCGCGATGGTCGTGGGAACGACCTTTGAAGTTACCGAAACATAAGTGCAGTCCGATCCGCGCATTGACGCCGTCGCACGTTGCATTGAGTATCTCGACCAGTCGACGCGCGTCCTCATCAGTCGTGGCGTATCGCGGCTCGTCGACCTGCAGGTAGTCCGCGCCGGCCGCTGCGAGTGCCTTCATTTCCGTATTTACAATTGCGATCATATCGACCAAGAGTTGCTCTTCGTCGTGATATCCCCCTTTCAGAATCAACGGCAACGAGAGTGTCATCGGTCCGGGCACACACACTTTGAATGGTTTTCGAGTATGATGTTTCAGATAGTGGACCTCTGAAACGATCCCCAGTCCTTCCAGCGCCGTGACTTTGTCGATGACCTCGTAGCGTGGATTCTGATCATAGCCGGCCGAGCCAAACGTCCGCGCCGGCTCGAGTTTGCGCAATCCGGTCATCATGCCGTAAAAATTTTGAATAAAATCACGCCTGCGCATTTCTCCGTCCGTGACGACGTCGATACCCGCCTGTTCTTGATCCAATAGCGCAATGTTGACCGCGTCATCGAGCGATTCTTGGATGTCAGTTTCACCCAAATCACGTTCCGATTCGATGCGTTCCTGCACAATCCACAACCAGCTCGGTAATGCATAGCTGCCAATCAACTCAGTCGGGAACAGTTCGTTCACGTCACCGGCTCCATTGGAATAACAGTGAATGATTCATTGTTAACTGTTTTTTGTTGACATCGCTTCGATGATCGCCAGGATTCGGCTCATCTCGTTATGCACGATCTGATATCCCTCGTCGACTCCCATTCCTGGCCGAGCCAAAACCCATGCCGGTTGGGTGGCCAGCGCGACGTGACAAATCACACGCCCAGACTGGTCGCTGTCATTCGACGAGCCGCCCAAAATCGGTCGGACACGGCCTTTTCGACATTCGATTACGGCTTGGGCGGCGTTGCAAATCGAACCTAAATCTGGCGATTTCACGTTAATCATGTCAGTGGCGCCCGACTCGACGAATGCTCGGATATCGTCGAGATCGTTGGCCCATTCATCTACAATCAATTGTGCAGAGCTTCCTAGAGTGCGGAGTTTGGCACGGATCGAGCCAAACATTTCAATCTGGGCAGCCCGGCTGTCCATCAGTACCGGAGTTTCAATGCAAAATGACAATGGTGCTGCACGCTCAGCCAAGTCGGCAATATAGGCGGTGATGCGATCAGCATCATGATCGAAGATCGTGCCCAGCAATCCGTATACATCAATGTGAATTTCCGGCTGGTAATCCTCTGCCCCGATGTCTCGGATGCGAGAGACAATCCACGAAACATAGTCTTGAAGTTTGTCGCCGTAGTCTCCGACGATTTTGAGACTATTCACCAGACCGTGCGGCAATACATCGGCGCATCGCAGGATCGCCTTGTCTACGCCGTTCCGGCGGTCTTCGCCGCACTGCACGTTGATAGGAACCAATTTGGAAGAGACGGACGTCCCCAACTCCTCGGCGAGGACCTCGGCGCCAGTTTTCCCTTGTTCGGCGGCGACAGCCAACAACAGGGCCTGCGAGACGCCATAATGAGCAGCGGTTCGGTTTAAGGCCAGATCACCGAATTCTTGCGCTTCCAGATCGGCGCACATGGAGAGAAAACGACTGACTTTCAATCCTTCGAGATACTCGCAAACTTCCCGCAAAGCGAGAATCTGTTCACGATGTTGAAAACGTCGCACTCGGCCACCGGCACCAGCATACTGGACCGTCAGAGCGTCACCCACAACCACCTGACCGTTGTCGAGGATTAGGACAATGGAAGCGGCTTCTGTCGGATGCCGAATTGTTTCGAAGCCAGGCGTGACCGGCTGTCCAATGTAGGAAAATCCGTCTTTTGTCGCACCGGCCCTGATCGCGGCCAAGTCATCGTTGAAATAACCGCCCCATGCGGCGACGGCAAGCGCCCTTTGAATTCTCATTGCTGCATCACTTCGCTACCGAGTTCCGATCGGCTAAATATATATGATTGAATTTCAAGTAAACATTCGGCTGTTCACTGAGCTGACGACAATACATCGTTCGTTTCAGCGGCCCGACAGAATACCGCACCAAACGCCGGACACGCTAGCTCAACAAACCCTTGCTGTACATGATCACTGGCCTCGGTTGATCTACAAGAAAGCTCGCTTTGAACTTGGGATGCAGCCGTGCATAATCCAGCACACGTTGGATGACCAGGGGGAATCACGCGATCCCCATTGTCACTGCACACTTATACTTGCATACCCGGCACGTCGCAAGGAATTGCCGCAATGTCTGTCACGAGGACCGCACTTGTCTTTTGGTGTCGACCGGCTAGAATGACGCACTTCATTTTCGCCTTCGAGCTAGGCTGCTCAAAGTAACTCATCGAGAAATCCAATGGCCAAAACACAGCGCAAGCTAAAGAAAGCCAACCACGGTCGGCGACCAGCCAGCGCAAAGGCACGCAAAGAGAAACGCCGTAAATTCAAGCTTTAACCGTCACGTTGGAGTTCGGGTTTTAGTCTGGCTCTTGCATCCTCAACGGCCAACTCAAACGGGCCCGCTTCGTTAAGCCTTGGCGCTTTCAGCGTTCTGCTGCTCCTTAAAACTTAACCACAAATTTTTGGGAATAACTCCGGCCATAATGATGGCTAGTTGAGTCAAGACAAAGATTCCCAGAGCCAATAGGACACCTTCGGTGAAACCGTAGGAGTGTAGCCCGACGCCCAGTTCGTTCACACCGAACCACGACCAGCTTGTCACAATGTTGCCGCCGACCGCCAGAACAGCTAGGCCTCGCTCTTTGACCATGCCACCCCAGCGTGCGTGCAAAACGAGCGCATTCCATAAAACGATGATCAGCGCACCGTTCTCTTTCGGATCCCAGCCCCAGAAACGGCCCCACGAGTCGTCCGCCCACAGGCCGCCCAGTACAGTGCCGACAAAGCTGAAGAAGATCGCGAAGCACAACGTGCCGTAAATCATGCGAGTCAGTTGCTTGCTGACTTCGAATGTCAATGTCGGAGTTGCAATGCCGCGCAGGATGTAAATTGCCCCCAGAAGTCCCGTGATATACGTCGTCGCGTATCCCAGTGTAATACAAACCACATGCGTGGCCAGCCAAAACTGAGTATCCAGAACAGCCTGCAGTACGGTAAACGTATCACCGTCGCCGGCTAGAAAGTGCGCGATCACCAAGGTGATGAATCCGGCTACGGACGCGACGATGTTGCCGATGCCCATGCGATATATCACTTCCAGGATTAAGGCCAAGACGACACAGCCCCATCCAATAAAGACCGCCGAAGAATACAAGTTTGTCACCGGCGGCCGTCCGGAAATATAAATGCGTGCAATCAGCGCAGTCGTGTGCACGGCCAAAGTAAATACCAGCAACCAAAACGAAGCGAGGTTCAACGGACGGCTCCAACCCAGCCACGCTCCGGCGGCCAGCAGAAAGGCAAATACATATAGAACAGTTGAATGGTAGAATGGTTCCAGATGATTAAAATAGACCTCGAAGTTTGTCTTCGTCGCGTTTAGCATCACGGGTGGGTTCGATTCCAGTTCGTTGTGGTATTTGGTGACCTCACTGTTAAACTCCTCGATATCTTGCTGAGCGTAAGCAACCAGAATATTGCTCATGGATTCTGTTGCCGAATTGGGCTCCTGGCCAGAGAAGCTTGTTTGGACAAGATCCCTGGTCCAAGCGGCCGCGAATGTCTCCCACTTTTCGTTCTTTGATTCCGATTGCGGCGGTATCGCCAGCGGAGGATGTCCTTTCGCTAACTCCTGCTGCTGCAGTATGGCCTGGATCAAGTCTTCTTTAACGTGCGCCCGCCGGATGTTTGGCGCAGAAAATGACTGGATCAGTACGTCGAGTACACCGATCTTCTTCTCAAGCTCGAGGACCTTTTTTTGGTACAGGCTTAGAGCACTGGAATCAATTGAGCGGGCCAATTCGGCCTGCTTCTTTAATACCGACAACTTCCCTCCAAATTCCTGAAATGCGTAACGGAACCCTTTCCGCCGCTCAAGATCCAGCGTCTCCAACAGTTCCAGGTGCTCGATCCGAAACACTTCGTGCTGGAACGAGACTTGGGGCCGCACGATCACGTCCAACAGCCACCGGATAGCCGGCTGCTTGATCCCTTGATCGTCGACATATGTTTGCATCCCGGAAATAATTCTCAGACTGTTCCGAGCCATAGTATCGATTGGCTTGACGCGGCCTTGATACACGAGCGGCAGCTTGCAGAACGCGTACAGGTCCATTTCGTTGTCCGCGGCAATAGGCACTCGGGTTTTCCCGGCCAACCAAACGGAGAAAATAACGACCAGTACCACAGGAAATAAATGGGTCGCGAGCATAGCCGAACTGCCTTGTGTGTCCCGATCCTGAATCCCTTTTTGGGTCCTTGTGTCTTTTTCCCTTTGATTGGCCTTCCCAATCTCGACAGATCTCGCACGAATCAAATCACCAGACGCTCGACGATTTAAGAACCGCAGTAGTATGGTCCAGAAATGAGCCAGCATTCCTGTAGCAACGATCATGCACGAGACATACGGGATCATCCAACCGGTATTCGTGACGACTTGCAGTCCCGTCATTTCGACTCCCGCCTGGCCAGCTGGCACGAACGTTGACTGATAAAAGGTCTCGCCTGCAAACCGCAACGGATTGTTCATCCAGATAGAGATTTTACGATCGACACCACGATCCGTGTCGACTAGACGTACTTTCGACGAATAGTTCCTAGGGGTGTCGGTGCCCAAATAGTCATCTTTGCTGACATCGATCAGGTGTACCGAATACGGCTTATAATTTCGTTTGAATCGCAGTGATACTTGATATGTCTTTCCGTCTATGTCGATTGTTTCCGGCTCGAGCCATAAACTAAGCAAGCGTGTGCTGATCACTTGCCCGTCATCCATGTTGCGGAATGTTACATAGATCGACGATCTGTCGACACCACCTCCTACATCGGTACCCGTACCCGACCTGATAGGTACTGCGATGCGCTGCAAGCCCGCGCCATCAGTGGCAATATTCTTCTCGTCAGGTGTTGTTAGTCGAAGCTTTGAATTTTTCATGAACTTGACGACCTCGACGCTTAAAGGCACGTCGTCATACGGGAGTTTCACCAGCCTACCAGCGAGCAGTATTGATTCGGGAATCACCACGACGTCATCTTCGTTCGCATCAATCGAATCTATTAGCGCCAATTCAATTTTTCGGATGTCTTGCACAAAGTTGACTGTGTCACCCTCTTTGATCTGCATCTGGCCTTCGACGGCCGTGGTGCCGACCAACAGCTCACTAAACATCATCAGGCCGACCCCGGCATGCAATACCACAACCCCGGCCCGCTTTTTGAAGACCATCACGCTGCCGCCAAGCAAAATTAGCCCAGCGAGCATCCCTTTGATTAACTGCCAAAGGATCCGCATAGAAGAATCGTCCAATTGGACGGCATCGCCCTTGTAAAACAGCCAGCACAACAGACCGCCCAAACCAATGACCACGCTAATTACCATCCATCGTTCCGCAGATCGTTTCGGTTCGAGCCTCAGCAACGCCGAACCCATCGCCAGCCAAAGCGCACCGAGCCCCCATTTCAGTAACGACCACAATGTCGCCCATTCCATCAAGGTGGCTTCTTGCACATCTTCCTTGTTTGATCCGCTGTCGATGACCAGCCAGGTGACCAAACATCCCAAAGCGATCACGCCGCCACCAGCCCATAGCCGTGCGCCATTCGCTTGAACCTTGAACCGCAACAAATGCGCAGTCACTAAGTTCATTGCCATAAACAGGCCAATCAGCCAACCTTTCGGAAAATAGAAATGGCCAGGGACGCGCGGTTTGCTGGGAAAAAACGACGCCGGGAAAAAAAGTTGAAAATCAATTTTGACAAAAACCTCGCCGAAATTGAATCCGGGAAAGCCAGGACGCAGTAGCTTGTTATGGTCGATCCGAAAATACTCACCGATCACTTCCCAAATATCCTTGTCAATCTGCGCGAACGTTCCGGCAACCACGATACAGATTGACATCGCGAACAGTGCAACCGTCAGTTTTAAAGAAGCGAGTGGCTTGATATATCTCTTCAATGGCTCCGACCATGCTCTGGACACCACCGTGACGGATTCGGCAATGTTTGGGTCGTCCTTTTGTGTCAATTTGACGATCATTTTAAGCTCCGGCGACGGCGTCTATTTAAACCTTATTGATCGCACGAAGGCTGCGAATCGGTCTTTTTCCCTCTGGGCCAATTTATTGTCACCTTTGAGTTTCAAGAACCACATTGGCCCCCTTGCGTTGACGATGACTCCAAAGATCGACTCCTGCAATCCGACCAACTCGATGTAAGCACCTGTTGCTTCACCAACTTTGATTTCCTTGATTTTCTGATTCAACTCCTGCCGGGTAATGCCCGCCAATTGAATCTGTTGTCGCCAGCGGTTGACATTCGACAACAAATCTCCCCCCGCTTTGCTGACAGTGATTTCAACATACTGCGAACCGTCGAACACTTCGAATGCGGCCTGGCGGCGAACGGTGATTCCGCCACGAGACACGCTCAATCGTCCCGGCGCCCAACCTTCGGGTGTCTCGTACGTTAACTTAAACTTAGCGGATTTCGGAGTCGGAAAATCCAGTCCCATTGGCGGATTTTCCGCGACAATCGGCACGCGATCCATTCCACTGGAAGAAGACCACCCCACCAAGTCAACCACTGTGACTGTTGTGCCATCAAGCTCAATTTGAACTGTTTCCTTCACCATTTGGTGATTCAGAATCGGCCGCAATCCTAATTGCTTGCGCCACCGATTAACGTTCTGCAAAGCATCCTGACCGCCCGGCATCGGCACGACGGTCAATTTCAACGGCTCGTGTTCTGTGGGAATCTCTAACGTCGCAAATCTTTTCGCAAATTCGGACCGTCCGGCCGAAGCAGGCAGGCGACGCCAGCCTTCAGGTATACCCCATTCTGGTTCTGAATCCGCTCCGCCGCTGAAATGGACCGACCTGACAAAATTCAGGAATGATTGCTTTTTTGCGGCGACGTCATCTTTCGGTCCAGTGACCTTGAAAAACCACGTTTGACTGGCTTGGGGAATCATCGCTGCCAGCATCCGATCGGTCGGTGGGCTCAAGTGGTCGTCAATTTTCGACTCCCTGGCTACGTCCACATGGTTCTGTTCCCAGACGACTTGAGGTTTCAATACCCGGTAGCGCGTGATTTCGTTCTGCTTCTCGCAGCCGCAATGCCAGATGGCTACAAGTCCAATCAGTGACGCTGTCGTCCAACGGCGGCCACCAGACGGCCGGCTGAGATGTAACAGCTGCAGCGACCAGATTTGTTTAGGACGAGTCATGCCGGGATCTCATCGACTGGTGCTTGCGAAAGGCGGGAAGAGTCCGTCGAACACGCGTCAAATTGGATGAATTGTGATCGAATCGGACAACTCAGAAATGTGCTCAACGATTTGCGGGTGATTTGCAACATTATAGTCCTGATCGCGAGAAAAAATACATAGGGGCATTTTGCATAGTCACACGATATTGGCCAGCACGCATTTGCGTCGACTATTGTTTCGCCTCGTTAAAATTCCGGCATCGGCTCTAATTTCTCTAGATTCCACCCATATGGCACACTCCGTGCTGTGAAGGTGCGCTGAGCTCATTCTCGGGAAAGACAAACAAGAGCTCCGCATTTCAACGATCCTCTTGTAAGAATCTCCTGTCCGTTATGCCAATTTTACAAATTCAGTCCAGGAAACCTGAACACGAATGACAATTCCCGTTTTGCTCGCCTCTCTCATTTTGTTTTCCGTCCCAAAGGAAAATGCTATTTTGGAATTCACGGCTTCGTGGTGTCAGCCGTGCCAGCGTATGAGTCCGATCGTTTCACGTTTACAGCGTGAAGGCTTTCCGATTCAGACTGTCGACGTCGAGCATCAACCGCGACTCTCACGCCGATTCAAGGTCAAGAATATTCCCACCTTCATCTTACTTGTGAACGGAAAGGAAGCGAAGCGAATCGAAGGGGCCACGACCGCCAGCTCGCTTCGTCGCCTGGGGATGCAAGTTCGACAGACGATTTCTAAAAAACCCGATCGCTCGACGGCAAAGTCCGGGCACCGCAATACTAGTTTTCCCAAGCAATCGAATTCTCGATCCACAATTGCTAAAGCCGAGTCGTCTATCCAATCACTTTTCCAAATACCTTTTTTTAGACGAACACCGCAACAGAACTCACCGCCCAAAACACAGTTGCCTGTCGTGCGTGCGAAATACGATACGTCGACAAGCAAGCGTCGAATCCAATCCATTCCAAATTTTCCCACCGACCCGCTGGCCTCGTGTACCCGAATTCGTGTCAAAGATGGTAACAGTATCAACTTCGGCTCTGGGACCATCATCGATAGTCAATCGGACCGATCGCTGATCGTTACCTGTGGCCATATCTTCCGGAAACTTGGTCAGACCGCGACAATCGAAGTTGACGTCTTCACGTCAGGCCGGACCCAAACGTTCTTGGGTCAGATCGTCCGTTACGACCTGGAAGCCGACGTCGGGTTGATTGCGATCCCAACCACTGAGCCACTTTCTGTGTGTCAAGTTGCACTGCTCAATCCTGGCGTTGCGCAAGGTTTGCACGTTCTGAGTGTGGGCTGCAACGGTGGTGAGACTCCGACGAAACAACAACATCGAGTCACGGCCGTTAACCGGTACCAGGGCCCTGACAACGTCGAATGCACGGGTGTCCCGGTACAAGGACGTTCGGGCGGCGGATTGTTCAACACTAGCGGCCAACTGGTGGGTGTATGCATCGCCGCTGACCCGCGGGATCGGCGCGGCCTGTATGCCGGATTGAAACCGATCCATCAATTGCTGAATCAATGTGGTTTGGCTTGTGTTCTCCGTCACAAAGAAACCCAAGGATTGGTCAACGCAAGTCGTCCCGATTCGGATCGACAGCGCAGTCTGCAGACGAAATTTTCGCACGACATCTCGACGGTAGAGCAGCCAATGTCGTCGACAATTTTTGCGAGTCAAGAACAAGTTTCGATCGCAAACAGTGAAGCGGATCACAGTCCCAACTCCCGTGACGTTGAAAGCATCTCAACTGCATTGAAGCGAGCTGGCAAGGCAGAAGTCGTTTGCATCATCCGTCCTTTGGATAGTCCTGAATCACCAAGTCGAATCGTTATTATCAACCGCGCCAGCGCCAAGTTCATCGCTGATTTGACTGGTGAAATGGAGGCCCAATCGGAGCTAACTTCGGTCGAGAGGAAAAGTCGAACGGTCGTGATACCTGTGTCAGCGAGCCGGACCGACCCAGTGAATTTGACCAGCCCACTGCAGTATCGCCGTTCCAGCACGCTGCGCTAACCCGCTTTGTCTATGTGTGCCAACCCGCTTGCAGCAACGTTCCACGACTGATCGCTGACTGCTGCCCTGTGTTTGTTCAGTCAAGCATTGCTCAATCAGCGATTGCGCCGCATAATACGCGACGTTGAAAACGTCGACTTCGATCCTTGCGACTATTTAAGGAATTGTCACGATGCTCATATTCAAGGACAATTCGGAATCCATCGGCCGAACACCACTGATCCGCATTAATCGTCTCGGTGAAGGCCTGAATTGCACCATTCTGGCGAAAATCGAAGGCCGTAACCCGGCTTACAGTGTCAAGTGCCGCATTGGTGCTTCGATGATTCGGGATGCGGAACAGCGGGATGTGCTGAAGCCCGGCATGACAGTCGTCGAGCCAACCAGCGGAAACACAGGAATCGCTTTAGCGTTCGTGTGTGCCGCACGCGGTTATCCACTTGTATTGACAATGCCAGATACCATGTCGTTGGAGCGCCGCATGATGCTGCGGGCTTACGGAGCGGAGCTGATTCTAACACCGGGCGCCGCAGGCATGCCGGGAGCGATCTGTAAAGCGGAAGAAATCGCCGAGAACCCTAAGAACTTCATGCCACAACAGTTCAAGAACCCCGCCAACCCCGGAATCCATTTCATGACGACCGGTCCTGAGATCTGGGACGATACCGACGGAAACGTTGACATCCTGGTTTCGGGCATCGGAACCGGCGGCACGATTACCGGTATATCGAAGTACTTCGAACAAGAAAAAGACAAACCACTGCACTCGGTCGCCGTCGAACCAACGGAAAGTCCCGTGTTGTCTGGCGGAACACCTGGAAAACACCGCATCCAAGGCATCGGTGCCGGTTTCAAGCCGGATATTTTGGACATGTCGTTTGTCGACGAAATCGTTACGGTGTCTAGCGATGAAGCGTTTGAGATGGCTCCGCGCATCACCAAGGAAGAAGGAATTATTTGCGGCATCAGTTGCGGCGCTGCCATGGTCGCCGCTTTAAAGGTTGCGCAACGATCCGAAAGCGAAGGAAAGACGTTGGTCGTCGTTTTGCCCGACTCGGGAGAACGCTATCTGTCAACGCCGCTGTTCGAATACGCAAAAGACAACGATTGAACGTCCCTGTTCGGCTCGCAAGATTCGGAAACCCGGCATCTCGGAAAATCCGGGTTTCTTTTTTGCAGCTCAGTGATCTCGTTGTAACGCTCCATCTGGTCGCTTACACTTGGTGTTCGTAGTTCGGTCAACTTGGTTT
>CAUZSN010000064.1:0-16420 GCA_963582345.1 Planctomycetota bacterium | reverse complement strand
AGCTGACCAGGCTGAAACAACTGCGGTCGCTCACCCTCGCTGATACTCGAGTGACAGACGCGGGGTTGAAGGAGCTGACCAGAATAAAACAACTGCGGTCGCTCACCCTCGCAGGCACCCAGGTGACGGACGCGGGGTTGAAGGCGCTGACTGGAATGAAGCAACTGCGATCGCTGGACTTCGCTAGAACTTCGCTGACAGACGTGGGGTTGAAGGCGCTGGTTGGACTCAATCTAAAAATGCTAGTTGTGCCGGACCAAGCACAGACCGACCTGGGACTAAAGCACTACCTAGCAGCCGTTCAACCTTGCCACACACTAAATTTACTTTCTTGGAAGGTTACGGACGCGGGGTTGAAGGATCTGACCAGAATAAAACAACTGCGGTCGCTCACGCTTGCGGGTACCTACGTGACCGATATGGGGCTTAAAGAGCTATCCAGGCTGAAACACCTGCAGTCGTTGAACCTTGCCGGCACCCTGGTCACAGATGCAGGGCTGCGAGAGCTGGTGGGACTAAAACAACTGCGATCGCTGAGCCTCAGCAAAACCCGGGTGGCGAATGTGACATTGAAGGAACTGACCCGACTGAACCAACTGCGATCGCTGGACCTCTCCTTCAATCCAGTGACGGACGCAGGATTGAAGCAGGTGGCTAAACTGACGCAACTACGATCCCTCAAACTTCGAGCTACTCGAGTGACAGACGCGGGGTTGAAGGAGTTGACTGGTCTGAAGCAACTTCAGCATTTGAACCTCTCCCTCAGCCAAGTGACAGACACGGGACTGAAAGCACTGGCCGGGCTGAAGCAATTGCAGTCGCTGCGCCTCGCCGGTACTGAGGTGACAGATGCAGGACTAAAGGAGCTAGCCAAGCTGAAGCAACTGAAGTTGGCGAATATCGTCGGCGTTAACATATCAGGCGAAGGACTAAAGAAGTTAGCCCAGTTGAAGCAACTGAAGTCACTGGGTCTGTATAGAACCCGAGTAACAAATGCATGGTTGAAGGATCTGCCCGGAATGCCGCAAATCCAAACGCTGGACCTCTCCCGCAGCCAAGTGACGGATGCGGGGTTGAAAGAGCTGGCTGGAATGACGCAACTTCGATCGCTTACCCTTCGCGATACCCAGGTGACCGATGCGGGACTAAAGGAGCTGGCAGGATTAGAACACCTGCAGACGCTGGACCTCTCACTCAACCGAGTGACGGACGCAGGGTTGAAGGAGCTCACTGGTCTGAAGCAACTGCGGTCACTAGAACTCTCCTTCACCCACGTGACAGACGCAGGGTTAAAAGAACTGATTGGACTCCAGCAACTGCGGTCGCTAGGACTCTTGGGTACGCAGGTGTCAGATGCGGGATTGAAAGCACTGGCCGGGCTGAAGCACCTGCAAGCGCTGGATCTCTCACTCAGCCAAGTGACGGACGCGGGGTTGAAAGAGCTGGCTGGAATGACGCAACTTCGATCGCTTACCCTTCGCGACACCCAGGTGACGGACGCGGGACTAAGGGAGCTAACCCAACTCGAACAACTGCAGTTATTGAGCCTCTTTGGCACCCAGGTGACCGACGAAGCATTAACTGAGTTGGCTGAGTTGAAACAACTAAAGTCGCTAAACCTTGCCAGCACACAGGTGACAGATGCCGGGATGAAGGAGTTGGCTCGACTGAAGCAACTACGGATGCTGCACGTCTACAATACCCGAGTGACGGACGCGGGACTGTATGAGCTGAATAAGGCACTGACAGATATGAGAGTTGTTCGTTGACCGCCCCCGACAAACAGGGAACGACTGAACGGAATCCAGCATTTCGCATCCGAACCTGATTGACAGGCCATCCAGACGCAGATTCACAATGGTGTACGAAGTTGAATTGAAATTTCCACTGCAGGATGTCGAATTTAGTCCGGAACAGCTCTTACAGCAGCTCGAAACATTGCAATCGAAGCGCGGCACACTCGTCGAACATTACGACACGTATTTCGCTCATCCCAAACGCAATTTCGGCCAGACCGATGAAGCGCTTCGCATCCGTCGCGTTGGTGAGAGAAACTGGATAACTTACAAAGGTCCGCTCGTCGACTCGCAAACTAAAATGCGGCGCGAAATTGAATTGCCAATCGGCGACGGACAAACGACGGCCGAACAATGCACAGAATTATTGGAAACTTTGGGTTTTCATCCAGTTCGCTCGGTCGTCAAGACCCGGCTACCGCTAAAGTTAATATGGGAGGACCGTGAATTGGAGCTTGCACTGGACAACGTGGCCGATCTGGGAAGGTTTTTTGAAATCGAGTTGTTGGCCGATGAATCAGATTGCGACGCCGCTCGAGACTGTGTCCTGCGGCTGTCGAAACGCCTGGGGCTTAAACAATCCGAACAAAAATCGTACCTGTGCTTACTGTTGGAACAGGATGCGGAAACGGCAGGCAGTTGATGACTGAACGCACTCTAAAAACTCGAACGATATTCCTCGTCAGACCGGCAATGGTAGCGTAAGAAGATGATCCATTCTCAAAGTCTTGGGGCTCTTAACGAAATAATTCAGAATTGACTTGTCAGTTACCGAAATCGCGGTACCGTATCGTTTGACGCGGCAATCACTAAAGGAGTTTGAGTATCCATAAATCGGTGCTAAGGATCGAGGGAGCATTCAGATGGCAACCAAGCTAAAAAATCGGCGCGGGGCGACCGACGCCGTGAGCAACAACCAGAAAGCGCTTCTAAAAAACACGGTCAGTCAGATCGAACGAGCATTCGGACAAGGCTCGATCATGCAACTCTCGAACGCGTCGAAGTTCTTCGTTCCTGGAATTGCTTCCGGTTCTCTGTCTCTCGATTTAGCCCTAGGCGGATCGGGTTTCCCACGCGGGCGAGTTGTGGAGATATTCGGCCCCGAATCGAGCGGCAAGACGACACTGGCATTGCACGTGATCGCCAGTGCCCAGAAAGCCGATGGGATTGCCGCCTTTATCGACGCCGAACACGCTTTGGACCCGTCGTGGGCAAAACGCCTGGGCGTCGACCTGGACGACCTCCTGGTCAGTCAGCCGTCATACGGCGAAGAAGCACTTCAAATCGCCGAGATGCTGATCAAATCGAACGCCGTCGATTGCATTGTGATCGATTCGGTTGCGGCGTTGGTGCCCAAGGCTGAACTGGATGGTGAAATTGGCGACAAGCACATCGGACTACAAGCGCGAATGATGAGTCAAGCCATGCGCAAGTTGACCGGCGCCATCTCCAAGTCTAAAACCACAGTCATTTTCATCAATCAACTTCGTGAAAAGATCGGTGTGATGTTCGGCAGTCCCGAGACCACTCCCGGTGGCCGCGCATTGAAATTTTACAGCTCCTGCAGGATCGATGTCCGCCGGATAGCCACATTGAAGGACGGCGACACGGCCATCGGCATTCGCATGAAAGCAAAGATTGTCAAAAATAAGGTCGCGCCGCCGTTTCGCGTTGCCGAGTTCGATATGCTGAATTCCAGTGGTATCAGTCTTGAAACAGACGTGTTGGACCTGGCCGTGGAAGATCGAATTGTCGACAAAAGCGGCAGTTGGTTCAGTTTCGACAAGAACCGACTAGGACAGGGGCGAGACAAAGTAAGGGTTTTCCTAGAGGAAAACCCCGACGTTCTGGAGGAGCTGAAGCAGAAGATACTCACCGCGCGAGGTCTCACTCCGGCGATTGAGGCTGACGCTGAGAAGCCCGCAGTCGAGTCAACTTAGAAGCTGTGCGCAATCCCGGGCTGTGTAGATATCGTAGAGCGAGTGTGCCCGCGTGCTTTATACCAGCGAGGATGCTCGTGTTACTACGAAAACGTCACAATTGCTTAGGGAGCCGATTGAATGAAGAACGATACCATCGTCCCGTCAAGGTGTTATCCAACACGGATGGCCATGCTATTCGTTCTTGCGATTGTCGGCGGTCAACGAACGACTGCGCAAGACATCGACGATGTGGCGGCCGCCTTCGCAATCGAACGAGCTTTTGTCCGTGCCATCAGTGAAGCGGAATCGTCGGTCGTAGCGATTGCGCGATACAATTTGGTGCATGAGACCCCCGACCGCAATCGAGACCTACTCAACCCGTTCCGAGACAGCCTTCGCAACCGTTTCGGACTGCGGTTCGGCATCGACCCGAGTAGTCCCGACTTCATCCCAAATGAATTTGGAGCGGGAGTCATCATTGCTCGGGACAAGCAACCCTACATCCTGACAAACTATCACGTCGTCCGAGGTGCACCTCTTGTCGGTACGAAGGTGATTTCGACGGACACGCGGCTCTACCTGCGACTGGCTGATCGTCGGGGTTTCGAAGCGAGAATTCTAGCAGCGGACCCGCGTAGCGATTTGGCCGTCCTGAAAATCGTATCTCCGATGCCACCTGGCCACCTGGTAGGGATCAAGCCAATGAAGCTAGGCGATGCCACGAACATTAAGAAAGGGCAATTGGTACTGGCGCTGGGAAATCCTTATGCGCTGGCCCGTGATGGTTCTTCCAGCGCAAGTTGGGGAATAATCAGCAACATCGCACGTTTTCCGGAACCTGTGGGTTCCCGATTTGATGACGAGTCAGCGAAGAAAGAAACCATTCACCGTTTTGGCACACTGCTGCAAATTGACACTCGGCAAACTATCGGAACCAGCGGCGGTGCGCTCGTCAATCTGCACGGCGAATTAATTGGCATCACTACATCGCTGGCCGCGCTAGAAGGGTACGAAAAATCTGTGGGCTACGCAGTCCCCATCAACAGCTCAACGCGCAGAATCATCGATGCCCTTTTGCAAGGTCTGGAAGTCGAATATGGTTTCCTCGGCATTCAACCGGGCGACGTTCCGGCGGAGGAATTGCGGCTAATGTCGGATACCTTCCAACAGCAGACCGCTGCCAAAGCACGCATGGTCTTTCCCAACTCACCAGCAAACCGCGGCGGCCTTTCTTCACACGACGTCATCCTGGCAGTCAATAATAAACCGGTCTACGGACGTTTCGATCTGATGCGTGAAATTGGTATGATTGGGCCTGGGCAAGAAGCCAGGTTGCGTATCTGGCGTGAGACCGCGAGACGCATTTTCACTCTTGAGATTGAATTGGGGAAATGGCCGGTCCTGGATACTGAGGGAATTATCGCTACTAGGACGCGTTTTAAGCCATGGAACGGATTGATCGTCGACTACCCAACGGGCAGACAAAAATTTATCCACACGCCGCTTCAGTATCCTTCCGCGGTCTCCGTCAAGCGGATTGAATCGGAGTCTCCGGCTGACGCAACCGAACTGGAAGTGGGCGACTTCATCACCCATGTGAATCAGACGCCGGTCCAAACTCCGAAGGAGTTTCATGATGCCATTGACAAGAAACGGCAAAACCATGTAACTCTGCATCTCCTTGATGGTCGACGCGTCGTCATTCCGCAATGAAACCACTCCCGCTCGGCCAATTTCCAAACATCGCTCGCCTCCAATCCATTCGGATCTTGATCCGATGAAAACCGACGAATTACGTGAAAGCTACTTGGCGTTCTTTAAAACCAAAGGCTGCGTGCGGCGGCCAAGCGATGTGCTGGTACCTCGCAATGACCCGACCGTCTTATTCACCCCGGCTGGGATGAATCAGTTCAAGAAGCAATTTTTGGGAATCGGCAAACTAGAATTCACTCGTGCTGCCACGTGCCAAAAATGTCTGCGCACCGGCGACATCACGAACGTCGGACTGACCGCATATCATCACACGTTTTTCGAAATGTTGGGCAACTTCTCGTTTGGTGACTATTTCAAACGCGAAGCCATCCAGTGGGCGTGGGAATACCTGACCGACAATAGATGGCTGGGATTCGATCCTAACCGGTTAACGGTCTCGGTTTATCTAGATGATGACGAGACATACAACATTTGGCATGACGACATCAAGCTTCCCGGCGACCGCATTCATCGTGATGGCGAACATGAAAACTTCTGGCCAGCCGGCGCACCTAGCCACGGTCCCGACGGAGTCTGCGGTCCTTGCAGCGAAATCTTCTACCATCCGCCTAATGGTGGCAAAGAGGTTGAACTCTGGAATTTGGTGTTTACACAGTTCAATCGCGTCGGAGCGCCACCTGACAACCTTCGTCCACTTCCCAAAAAGAACATCGACACCGGTATGGGTCTGGAACGAACTGCCGCAGTCCTGCAAGGCGTCGAAAGTAATTTTGAAATCGACATTCTGAAACCACTCTGTCAAGCCGCTGGCGAAACCGTCGGCGTAAATTACACATTTGATGCCCCACAAGGCCATGCCCTGCGCCGTATCGCCGATCACATTCGAGCGGTCACTTTCTGTGTGCACGAAGGAGTTGGCCCAGGAAACGAGAAACAAAACTACGTAGTACGTCAATTGTTGCGTCGCGCATTCCTGGAAGGGTATCGGCTTGGTCAGTACCAACCGTTCCTGTACTATCTGGTGCCGTCCGTCGTTGATATTATGCGCGGGCCTTATCCGGAATTGGCGCACACAATCGATTCCGTCGCGAACATAATTCGCGAAGAGGAAGTGCAATTTTTGGGCATTGTCGATCGGGGTATTCCCAAGTTTAACCGCATCGTGAAAAACGCACGAGCGACCGGGAATTCTGTCATTAACGGCAAAGATGCCTTCGATTTACATCAGACCGATGGATTTCTCATCGAGCTGACCGAGGCACTCGCCGAAAAAGAAAAGCTGACCGTGGACCGCATAGATTTCGAAAACTGTATGAAAGAACACGAAAAACTCAGCGGCTCGGGCGCGTTTTCCGATGAAGTAATGGTTGAAGAACCTCTGGATTCGATTCGCAACACTACCGACGCTGTTGAGTTCTTGGGCTATGAGTCAACCGAAGCCGAAGGCGAGATTATCGGAATCATCACCCAAAAACAGCTTGTCCAGGAATTCGCCGAATCTGGACAAGCATCGCCGTTGGCCGTCGTCCTGAACCGCACGCCCTTCTACGGAGAAGCCGGGGGACAAATCGGCGACACGGGAGTTCTGAACGGTAACGGCTGCCAGTTCAATGTACTGGACACACAACATAATGACGAACTGCTATTGCACATTGGACATCTAACAGCGGGCAAATTGGAAGTCGGAAAATCGTTGATGGCCACCGTCGATGCTGATCGCCGAGCGGGCATTTGCCGGGCTCACTCGGCAACTCATATTCTGCACCATGCCTTGCGGAAAACCCTCGGCGAATCGGCTACACAACGCGGTTCGAAGGTCGAGCGAGATTCGTTGCGATTCGACTTCACCCACCACCGTTCGCTGACTCAAGATGAGTTACTGCGGGTTGAGGACGAGATTAACCAACGCATTGTCCAGAATGCGAGCGTGACGACCAATCGGTTGGAACTGGAGACTGCCAAGAAAGCCGGTGCTATGGCCCTGTTTGGCGAAAAATACCCGGATCGCGTTCGAGTTGTCAGCATGGGGGAATTCAGCACCGAACTATGTGGCGGGACGCATTTATCGAACACCGGCCAAGTGGGTCTTTGCAAGATTATTAGCGAGGAACCGGTAGCCAAAGGCGTGCGTCGAGTCACGGCACTGACGGGGCCCAAAGTACTGGAAAGGATTCGCGACTCCGAGAGCCTGTTGAGGCAACTCGTCACTCTGTTAAAAACGCCGCAACCAGGCGACCTGCCGCGTCGCGTGGTGGCGTTGCAACAGGAATTGCGAGATGCAAAGCACGAATTAACCAAGCATACCGCTGAGTCAGTCGCAGGAACTGTACAAAAACTGATCGAAACGACCGAGGTTGTCAACGATGTCAAGATTCTGATTCATGCCGCCGAAGGCGCCAACCGTGATGTGCTGCGAAACTTTGCCGATCAACTGCGTGCGAAAGCAAAGCCTATTGCAATTCTGCTTGGCTCGATTGTTGACGGCAAGGTGGCTCTGACGGCTGCCATCAGTAAGGACTTAGTGCAGCGTGGGCTGAATGCTTCGGACTGCGTCAAAGCAGCCGCCAAGGTCGTCGGCGGAGGAGGCGGTGGCCGTCCGGACCTGGCAGAAGCCGGCGGTAAATTTCCAGACAAACTTTCCGACGCGTTGGCCCAAGGAGCAAAGTACTATCGCAGCAAGCTGCAAGGCTAAGACCTTAACCATAGAGCACACAGAACCGAGTGCTCTGTTCTCTGACGTCGACCCCGACCTCTTCAACGTTCTAGATGATCTGACTCACTGCTCAAGCGCCGCGTGCTGCTAGTTTCCTCAACCGCTTAACCGACTCGCCAACAGCCGAAACCGCATAGTCGACTTCATCGGTCGTGTTGAATCGCCCCAAACCAAAGCGCAGGCTGGCACGCGTCAACACATCGCTGATTCCCATGGCTCGCAAGACATGACTTGGTTCAGGGTCGACTGATGTGCAAGCAGCTCCGGAACTAACGGCGATGTCCTTTAGCCTTGTCATTAGTGCATCACCATCGACGCCTTCAAAACTGACATTCAGGTTTCCAGCAAGTCGTTCGGTGGGATGACCATTTGACCGAATGTTATCGACTTCGTTCTGCAGGCCTCGCCACAACCGCTCGCGTAAATTCCCGATCGCGATGGCTTCTTCATCCATCCGTTCCGAGGCCAATTCACAACATTTTCCGAAACCGACGACTAAAGGTACTGGCAATGTGCCACTGCGAATCCGGTTTTCGTGCCCGCCGCCCTCGAATAATGGTTCAATCTTAGTTTGCAGTGAGCCCCGCCGAATGACCAGTGCACCGATTCCTTTGGGGCCGTAAAATTTATGAGCCGTCAGACTAAGTAGGTCAACGGGCAAAGCGGACAGGTCAACCGGAATCGTCCCAATTGCTTGCACCATATCACAATGGAACAAAATCTCGCGATCGCGGCAGATGCGACCGATTACGTCAATGGGGTTAATCGTGCCGACCTCGTTGTTGGCCATCATGACTGAAACGAGCACGGTGTTCGACTGGATCGCTGCGACGACTTGTGTCGGATCGACCATGCCGTATTGATCGACAGGAAGAATAGTAATCTCAAAGCCGTCGCGTTTTAACTTCCTCGCCGGATCGAGCACTGCTCGATGTTCGCCTGCATTTGTGACCAAATGTCCGACGGGTTTCGCGCCGCATGCGGCTCGCATGACACCTTTCAACGCGATATTGTTCGCTTCGGTCGCTCCACTGGTAAAAATCACTTTTGCTTCCATCGCATTCAGTAAACGAGCGACCCTGGATCGGGCAGTCTCAACCGCATCACCGGCCTCCCAGCCGAAGGAATGATTAATGCTCGCCGCGTTGCCGAACTTTTCTGTGAAATACGGTAGCATCGACTTAAGGACATCCGAGTCGACACGCGTTGTGGCGTGATTGTCCATATAGATCGGTAACTGAACCATAGCCACTTATTCTAGAATAACTTTAGTTGCACGACAGTTGAGATCACACATTGAAAGAACTCGACAGGAACTTTCTGTAGTCTGCATCGCATGCAATCCTCAAATATCCAACAGCATCTGACCTTGCCCAACACTCAAAACACCACGGTCTTCATCCGGCTAGCGCCGAGTTGTTTCAGCCGGAAACGCTCCTCCGTCTGAGGAAAATGGTGGCCGATTTATTCTGGCTGTTGACACACGGACATTCTGACTTCACCTCGCTGGAACGTGTTGGCGACCGCTTTCAACTGACCCAAAGACAACGCTGAGCCATGATACGATCAAGCTGTTCTGACCAATCATTGGCTTGCCGTCGAATCGCATACGTCGGCCCCCGTGACCTAACAGGCGAAGTCATGCAATTTGACGGCTTCAACATGTTGATGACCATTGAGACCTCACTGGCGAATGGAGTCGTTCTTCACGGACCGACGGCTGCTATCACGACATCGCCAGCATGCACGGTAGCTATTGAAAAGTACAGGAGACGCATCCGACATTGGAAATGATTGGTGAAGTTCTCGCCCAAATCGGAGTCGCTTCAGGCGTGTGGTTTCTGGACAACCCGGTTTCGAACAGCGGCCGCTTACTTCGAATGATTCACCAAACAGCAGCCGATCACGGTTGAGTTTGGAACGCAAAATTAGTGCACAATCCTGATCTACTGTTGACCGAAGCTCAGACAGAAAACTCTGTGACAAGTGCAACCGCTGGTTCAACTTGACCCGAGAAATCGTCAACGAGCAGGTCCCAACGGCAAACATCGTGAATCTTGAGCAAGTCGCATGTCGTGCTCTGACGCAATCTTTTTCACACAAGCTCAAACACTGGCATAAGTGTTTCAGAACGGGATTGACTTGAACAACTGTCTCGTTACACTTCTCGGCCCCTCTCCAATTTCGTTCCAACATTTCACAACTTTTAACTCTCAAGTCATTCGGTCGCAACCGAGTTTGGCACGACACCTTAGCCTTTCGCCAAGTAGGTCGATACCCTGTCAAGACAATATACTGCAGCTTTATGAACTCTGTCGCTGCATCAAGACTCGGTACAATCAAGAGTCATTTGGAATAAGGAAGGAACGTGGGATGAATTTTTCTAGGACCTTCTCAGGAGCCACTATAACTGCAATTTGTTTCGGATTCATATTCTCGCAAGCCGAACTAGTGGCAGTTGAGCCGCAGCAAATAGCGAAACCTAAAAAGACAGCACACATCCTGGTCGTCGACGTGGCTTTGACCACCGGCGGAAAATTAGCAGGGCTGGTGGTCGACGATCGCGGAGTTGGCCTGGACGGGGCTATTGTCTCGATTCGGCAGGGACAAAACGAAGTCGCCCGGACGGTGGTCAACAAGGATGGTGTTTTTGTGGTCGACAACTTGCGAGCTGGTGTATATCGAATCGTTGCCGGTCGTGGTAGCGGACTGTTTCGCTTGTGGTCGCCGAACACCGCTCCGCCCAAAGCCCGAATGCAGGCGTTAATTGTTTCGACCAATCAATTTGTTCGCGGCCAGTTTGGTCCAGGACTGGGTGGTGATCTGACCATGGTTGAGTTAATTGATCTTGGATTCACCATCACCTCGGTCACATTAATCAGCGTCGCGTTGGACAAAGTGAGCGACCTTGAAGACGACGTCGCTTTCTTGAAGTCCAAAAGTCCTTAGCTCGACGCATTCACACATTCGGTACACGTGTCGAGCAACCTTTCGATGGGTTGTCAGACAGAGAGCAATTGACGAAGCCGTTGCTGAAGCAACTCATCCTGGCGCAAGATTTGAGTTGTGATGTCGATTGCCCAGAGCGGACAACTACCGAGATGAGTGCGATTGATCTTCACTAAATCCTTGAACGTTGTTACGACAAATTGTGTGCGGTGTTGCACAATCTGCCGCTCCAAATCGACCAAATCGTTCAAAGAATAGTGATGATGGTCGTTGAAGTATCGTATCGCTGCAACGATCGCCGACGTGTCATTCAACGTTTGTTGAAACGATTGAGGATTTCCAACCCCACAAAAACCGAACACACGCTGGTCGACAAGCGTTCTGAGATCGGCGGTTTGGCCCTCATAATTGATCAACCGAGTTGGCCGGAAGGAAACCTCGACACATTGCTCGGCGAGACCCATTTCTGCCAACTGTGTGAGAATCTTTGCTTTGTGTTCGTCCGAGCACTGATCAGCACGTGTCAAGACGATCAAATCCGCATTCTTCAAAACGGATATCGGTTCGCGAAGAAGCCCGCGCGGCAACAAACAACCAAAACCCCAAGGATTTAATGCATCGATTAATACGATATCAAGATCGCGGGCCAGGCGACGGTGTTGAAAACCATCGTCGAGAATCAAAATCTGACAGTCGAATTCATCCCAAGCGACGTGCGCCGATTCGACTCGGTCACGATTTTGAATGTGCGGCACATTAGGACACAATTGATCGAGGACCAACATTTCATCATTGCCTCGATCCGGAAGTGATCGATAGCCTCGGCTGAGAATTCCAACTCGAACACCGGCGTCACAAAACCAGCGCGAAAGATAAGCGACGAATGGCGTCTTTCCCGTACCGCCAGTGGTGATGTTACCCACACTGACAACCGGCACCATTGCCTTGTGAACCCGCCTCAAACCAACTTTGTACGACCACTGTCGCGCATAGACTCCACAACCATACCAGTACGAGAGCCCGCTTAAGACCGTCCGGAGCAAAGCCGCTCGTAAACCGTACTTCGTTCCAGAAATCAAGTCTCGAAATTCGGATTCATCCACGAAGTTGCTGTAACAGAATGCCGACGACAAATAAACCCGGTTGGCAGATTATTTGATCCTTAGCATACCCGAGCCCGAATGTGGTTTAGTTGCAGGCAGACCGCCCTTTAGTCCATATGGTCAATGACTGCGTCTCCAAATTCGGAGCACTTAACCAACATTGCTTTCGTTCCTTCGGCAACCATCAGCCGGTGAAAGTCGTAAGTGACCGTCTTGGCGCCGATTGCGCCGTTCATGCCCCGAACAATCAGATCAGCGGCTTCCGTCCAGCCGAAATAACGGAGCATCATCTCTCCAGAAAGTATGAGCGATCCCGGATTCACCTTGTCCTGCCGGGCATATTTTGGCGCTGTGCCGTGAGTGGACTCGAAAATCGCATGTCCGGACTGGTAATTGATGTTGCCACCTGGTGCAATGCCGATTCCACCCACTTGGGCAGCCAAAGCGTCGGAAATATAGTCACCGTTCAGGTTCAAAGTGGCGATGACATCATACTCAGCAGGACGCGTCAAAACCTGCTGCAGCATCGCATCGGCAATCACATCCTTCACAACGACGCTGCTCTTGTCCTCTGGCAATTGGCACCATGGACCACCGTCCAGCGGGACAGCACGATACTGCTCACGAGCAACCTGATAGCCCCAATCACGGAACGCGCCTTCTGTGAATTTCATGATGTTGCCTTTGTGGACCAATGTCACTGAGTTTCGGCCATTGTTGACGGCATACTCAATCGCAGCTCTCACCAGACGCGAGGTTCCCTCACGGCTAACTGGCTTGATTCCGATACCCGAAGTGTTTGGAAATCGGAACTTCTTGAATCGCTCAGGAAAATGATCTGCCAGTAGCTTCTTGAATTCTTCGCAGTCTTTGTCACCGTCCTCAAATTCGATTCCGGCATAAATATCTTCCGTGTTCTCGCGAAACACGACCATATCGACCAGTTGCGGCTGCCGGACCGGACTGGGAACCCCTTGAAAATAGCGAATGGGACGCAGGCACACATACAGATCCAATAGCTGCCTCAATGCGACATTCAACGACCGGATACCGCTGCCGACTGGAGTTGTCAAAGGACCTTTGATTCCGACAAGGTGTTGCTTGAATGCCTGAACGGTTTCGTCCGGTAGCCATGACTTGGTCTGAATAAACGCCTTTTCACCGGCAAGCACTTCTTTCCAGACGATCGAGCGGTTGTTGTTGTAGCCCTTACCAACAGCAGCATCAATGACTCGAACGGCCACCCCCCAGATGTCCGGTCCGATACCGTCGCCCTCGATGAATGGCACGATCGGGTGTTGGGGCACCTGCAATTTGGGATTGCCACTGACATCCTGCCCCATAGTAATCACCTGACTCTGCGACATCTCGATTCTCCTTCATAACAGCCGGCGTACCTCGACGTTCAATGTGAAAACCTGAAGGATAGTGAATCGAAAGATGACAGGCAAAGCAAGCAACGTCCGCCTGGTTCATCCACCTATACGATTGATTGCGGTCACCATTACAAACAAGTAGGATTCTGCACATCCTTAGAAGAAATCGGCTGCGGACGACTCAATTGATAGTCTGTGGTACACGTCGTATCGGCCGACTTTCCCATTTCAAGGCGAAAAACTGTGATGCCAATTCGATTCGTCAACAACTACCTCGAACGTCATCAGAACCATACGAATCAACTGTTGCACCTGATAGGTGTGCCGCTGTCGTTTGTTGTGTCCGTCGTTTATTTGGTCCAACACGAATGGCTTTGGGCAGCGGGCGCATTCGCAAGTGGATACGTCTTACAATTCATAGGCCACAGGTTCGAGGGAAACGATGCTGGCGAGGTCATTCTGATCAAGAAAATTCTGAGAAAACCATATATCGAGTTTGGCCCCGAAGCAAAACATTCAAAGATTGACGATTAAGCTGTCGATACCACTTATAGCGGTTCTAACGATCCTGTGCCTCGTCTGGCTGCGCACTGATTCAAGTCCATCGGCGCCATAACTGACATGTCTGTCAGAGACTTGATGACATTGGCATCAAAAGGGCTGTACCAAAGGACAAGACGATGCAGTGTTGGCCTGCGAAACCGTTCACGGGTGTCTTCCTGATCGCCTGTGCGGTTTTAGGCTGTAACGGATTTGACAGGGAATTGCACTACTTAGGCGACTCTGAGCTGCAGTACTACAAGAATACCACGACCAAGATTGACTATCCGGTTCTGGAAGAGCAGCGTGAAAGCCCGTCTACTTTTTCCGAAAAGCCACGAACCGTCTTAGATCAAAAGAAAGACGAAGTGTGGGACTTGAAACTGGCCGAGGTCTTGCATTTCGCATTGGCCAACGCCGATATTATCCGCACCCGAATCGTGCGGCGCGGGAAGTTTAGCGCATTAGGAACCAATAGTGCCGTCTTATCGAATCCGGACCGTACTGCATCGGTCTACGATTCGGCAATTCAAGAAAGCGGTGTGCTATTTAGCGGACGTGGAGTGGAAGCAGCGCTGGCAGCGTTCGACACACAGTTTGCTACCTCGATGATCTGGGGGCGAAACGAGACGGCTCAAAACAACTTGTTTTTCGGCGGCGGTTTGGGAGCGGGGAGCACCCTAACCGCGGAAACCGCTAATTTTACCGCTGAACTGCGAAAACAATTCGCCCATGGTGGACAGATTGCTCTGACTCATAATTGGGACTATTTCGGTAGCAACTTGCCCGCCCAATTATTTAGCTCATCTTACGTCGGTTTCGTTCAGGCCCAATACCGTCAGCCGCTCTTGGCGGGTGCAGGAACGGAATTCACGCGCATTGCCGGTCCGATTGCACTTGGTTTCCGAGGCCTGACCGGCGTCAATCAGGGCGTCATCATTGCACGCATCAACAACGACATCACGCTCACCGACTTCGAAGTCAGCGTCCGTAAGCTACTGAAAGACGTTGAAGACGTTTATTGGGATCTGTATCTCAGCTACCGCAAGTACGACACGGCCGTCAAAACCCGAAATAGCGGATTGCATACGTGGCGTGATGCAAAGGCGAAACTTGACGTTGGCGGCTTTGGAAATTTCACACCGGCCGACGAAGCTCAGGCACGCGACCAATATTTCCAAGCACGCGCAGTCGCTCAGTCCGCATTGGCCGAACTGTACTCGAACGAAGCGGAATTAAGACGGCTGATGGGGCTACCAATCAACGATGGCCATATCGTCCGGCCAACCGACGAACCTGTAACCGCGCAATTTATTCCAGATTGGCACACTTGCCTAGCCGAGGCTCTGACCGATCGGGTCGAGTTGCGGAGACAAAAATGGCAGATCAAGAGCCTGGAATTACAACTGAAAGCAGCACACAGCCTGATCCGCCCGCGATTAGATTTCGTAACCGGATATCAGGTCAATGCGTTAGGGGACCAATTGTTTGCATCAAATGATAACGACGGTGTCACGATGGAAGGTTTCCGTAGCGGCTACGGAGCACTGCTGCAGGGAAATCAGACCGGTTGGAGTCTAGGTTTTGAATTCGCCTTGCCGTTAGGCCTTCGGTCCGCTCATGCACAGGTGCGCAATTTGGAGTTACGTTTGACCAAAGCACGCAAAGTGCTGACAGCACAGAAAATGGATATCTCGCATGAATTGGGCGACGCTTTTCAGGCATTGGCCGAACAATACGTCACGGCCCAATCCAATTTTGAACGCAGTCGGGCGGCAGCAGAGCGAGTTCAAAACTTCGCCTTCGCACTCGAAGGGGGGGGGAAAACGTATGATGACCTACTCAGAGCTCAAGCCAGTTTGGCGCAATCGGAAGTCGCCTATTACACAAGTTTGATCGGGTATAACCAGGCGATAAACTTTGTTCACTTCACGAAAGGAACCTTACTTGAACGCAACAACGTCTACCTGAGCGAAGGTGAATGGACTCCTGAGGCATACGTTCACTCAATGCGTCGAGCCTGGGCACGCTCGCACGCAATGGATGTCTCGCACTTACACACTGAACCTGAGGAATTTGTCACTGGGGTGACCGACACGTCGTGTCACCAAGATCCACACGAACCAACACTAGAAGAAATGGCGACGCTGAACAAAAAAGAACCAAAGGGCTGCTGGTGACGGAATTGAGCTATCTAACCAGTCAATCCAAAGGTTTTGAGCAAACAAGATTCAGCTTTCTTGCCAAGTTCTGGAGCCACGACGGCACTCATCCGAATTTCGCTGGTGTTGATCATTTGAATATTGAT
>CAUZSN010000063.1:0-16684 GCA_963582345.1 Planctomycetota bacterium | reverse complement strand
GCAAAGTGCTGAAGCGTGAAAAACCCGAAGCGGCCGCAACCAATCACGCCCAACTTAGTAGAATTTGAGTCCTCCGTTTCGCGGTTATCCTTGGTTATTCCAAGTTTGGCACCTTTACGACAACGACCTGAAGTTCTTGCAGGATGGCCTTGACACTAATTGCACCGTTATCTTCGCCCTGTTTTCTACATCGTTTCAATCTGAGTTACGAGCTTTCGGCTAACAGTGGCGGCATCGGACAGTTCAGAGAATCTGCGATCATGCGCAGTAACTCTCCCTCTTCAACCGTGGTTTTTCCGTCCGCTTCAATGCAAACGGCGCATGCGGAAAGAACTCGCTTCTTAACTTGAGGTACTGCTGCAGCTAGTCGATTCAGGGCGCAATCCACGTCCTTTAGACCAATTTGGGCCTTGGAGAAAAAAGCCGGCTTGGCCGATTGCGACGTCAGAATACTTGCCGCCTGGTCAAACGCTCGGACTGTGGCCGACGCATTGGTCTGTCCAGTATGGGCCAAGAAGGAGAGCAAAGCGGAACAGTCACGAAGCAGGGGTTGCATCGATCGGTACTTGATGGTCGGTGGCTTGCGTTTTTTAAAACAGGGGTCCAGATGAATCAAGAGAACGCGGTGCAGCACGTATTCGAACGACCTGATTTCCTCGTCTGCTCTGACAAGGTGAACCACATTTTGCTTGAAGCTGTGATACTGATTGGGTGACATATACTTCAGAGCAGGCAAGGCCATCTCCACCAATGGCAGTCGCATCTCAGAGCTAATCTGGTCCAGTAGTGGCAGTAACTTCTGAGTCTCTTGAAAATCGATCGAGGCCGCGTGTTCTGCGAGCCGCTTCATCTGCAGCTCACGCATTTCTGGATCGGCGTCCAATAACAGGCTATAGATTACGGCGCGGGCACCAAACGGTTCGTGGACCAATTCGACAATTCGTTTTGGCATGACTTCGATCAGAGCCGCCGCATAAATAAAGTGCTCCGGCCCCGGTGCCCCAATACCGCTGAGAACTTGCGATGCTTGGAACGAAAACGAATGCCGGCGGCTTTCGGCGGACGTCGCTGCAGCCCGCCGCCCGTGAATGGCTTGTTCCGACTTCTGACCCATCGGGCGCAGATCCGCTTTCGTCCGCTGCAGGGGCACGACCTGCGGATATTCGCCTTCAAACGACGGTTCGATTTTCCGGATTCGTATATCCAAAGGAGGATGTGTGGACATCAAGTTCAACCAAGAGGTACTCAAAGCATTGCCGAAGAACATGTGGCTGGCTTGTTCTGCTTGCGAACATTCGATCCGCGCGCCTCGTGCCATTCCGCCGATTTTTTTCAGTGCCCCGGAAAGCCCGGACGGATTGCGCGTAAACTGTACTGCCGACGCGTCCGCCAAAAATTCGCGCTGCCGCGATACGGCGCTTTTTATCAGTTTTCCAAAGAAAACGCCCACATAACCGATGATCCACAAAGCCAGACCGAACAGAAAAACTGCGATCAGTGCTCCCCCACCCTTGTCGCGGTTGCCTCTCGAGCGACGTGACGAGATTCCCAGGACCCGGATCAACACGAACCCGGTCTGAGCAATCACCAGAATTCCGTAGATGATTCCTATCAGTCGAATGTTCAGCCGCATGTCACCATTCAGGATATGGCTGAACTCGTGGGCAATCACGCCTTGAAGTTCCTCACGCGACAGCATCTGCGTACAACCCTTGGTTACTCCAATCACGGCGTCGTCGGGCGAGTATCCGGCGGCGAACGCATTGATGCCCTCTTCGTCTTCCATCAAGTAGACCTGCGGTACCGGTGTTCCGGACGCGATCGCCATTTCCTCAACCACGTTCAAAACGATGCGTTCCTCAAGTTTTCGTGTATTTGGGTTGACCGGTGTCCCACCCAGTGTTTCTGCGACCACCGCACCGCCGGAGCTGAGTATCGCAGTTCTGTACAGGCTACCTATCGCAATGACGCCCACGGTAGCCACAGCAACGAACGCAAACAGATTCGGCTCCCATAACTCAAACGTCGACTGACGTCCTGGATCGGATTTGGATTCTACGAAATTAAAAATGGCCGTCGCCGCCAGATAGATTCCGGCAACGATTAGGATCACGGCCAGACAGAAATAAACGACCAAAAGCCCAGTTTTCCGGCGAGCAACATCCTGATGTTCGAAAAAGTCCATCGTTCGTATGCCTGCTAATTGAACGAAACTTTGACTGCTTCGCGTTCCTCGGGAGCTTCAACCTCCCAAAGCTGCGCCAGATCGAAATTGAATATGCCAGCGATCAACGAGTCGGGAAAGAGCTCGCAACGCGTGTTGTAAGCCGTCACCGCGTCATTGTAGGCCTGCCGCGAGAAAGCGACTTTGTTCTCCGTCGATGTCAGTTCCTCTTGCAGCGACATCATGTTCTGGTTGGCCTTTAGATCGGGGTAATTTTCCGAGAGGGCGAATAGCCGACCGAGCGTGCCAGTCAACGCGGACTCGGCGCTCATCAGTCCCTGCATCACCTGTGGATCGCCCGGGTTTGTGGAGGCCTGTTGGCCAGCCGTGACTGCGGAATTGCGTGCCTGAATGACCGCCTCCAACGTGTCCCGCTCGTGCTTCATGTATCCTTTGCACGTCTCCACCAAATTCGGAATCAGATCGTGCCGCCGTTTCAACTGTACATCGATCTGGCTGAACGCGTTCTTATAACGATTCCGCAATCGGACCAGACGGTTATAGATTCCAATGACGAAGACAACAGCCAACACTGCAATGATCGCCAAAATGACAATGATCATCAGACCAGGGCCAATAGCCATAATGCGAATCCTTATCTTTCGAGAGCGCGAATGCGTCTGACCGACATTTAGTGCGACATCCGATTAAATGGCACAGTAACTACCGAATTGAACAAGAGTCAACTCAGCGTAGTCGCCACAACATCGAACCACGCCAACCGATTCGGCGTCCATGTTGGTGACGTCAAGGGGATCTAATGTACACAATCCCTGACGCACAAATGAAATTGAATTCCCCGAATTGATTTCCGGCTGTGAGCATGTCATACCAACTCCTAGTTAGACAACGTCTTTCCTGAACTTGACGGCAGCCTATCCTGACAGTGAATTCGAATTCCAGGTTCATGATCGCGATGAACGATGCACCTAGACTGTCGATTTTTATTGAAGGAGCTTAACGAGATATTAAGTCGTTTGGCGCTGATTGTTGGGTTCGGTCTGGATCGTACGTGATCAAACCGTTCGGCAAGGAGTTTCAATTTCCGAAATGAGATTTACCAGTATCGCAACTGGCAGCTGGAAAAAGTTCACGTCTTGATGAGCCTAAATATGGCGAAGTGCAAGACGAAGAAGCCGCATCATGTTCCCATTGCCTGGGAAAATATTGGGGTGAAGGCAAGATATTCGTCAACAACATGGGACACCATGAAGAGATATGATCCAACAAATTTTTCCTGAAGTCGAACCGAGGAAGCAATTTGTTGGATTATGGGGCTGAAGAAGGCGATGCCATGCCGAATCCAGAAGTGCTGAAAACGAAAAAGAAAATTCTGCTGGCAAGTAATGCGTCTATAGATTCCGTGTCAATTATTGCGACGCACTGCTGGCCGGCGTGTTCGAGTGATTGTCGCCCTGGCGCTTGACCATTGTTACCTCGTTACCCGTTTTGCATATACGTAACCTCGTCCATATACATTTGCATCAGGAAGCACCCACGCCCATAAACCTTGGTAACATTGGCCGAATCGGCCGGGTTGGGAATCTGCGAGGAATTGAAACCGGGGCCTTCGTCCCGAACAACAATCACTGCCTGCGTCGGTGAATACTTGGCGTCGACGAAAACCTTCCGGTTACAATACGGCGGTTCCTCTCGCCGTTGTTTGACGAGTGCTTGATAGGCGCTCTCGTGCAACTCGGAGCTGACTTCAAGACTTCCATGGTAGTACGCATTCAGCAAGGCTTCTTCCACGGCAATTGCAACACGCACACGATCATTTTCGTCGAACAGCATACTGGAGACCTGTTGCAGATACGCCAGCACATAGGAAGACAATGACCAGTCGTTCTTCAGCACAAAACCGAATTCGTTGTTGACCATTCGACGCATCAACTGTGCTTCCGAGCGATCCGCAGACAATGTCGCCAATACACGATTGAGAGTCGTCAATAATTCTTGGGAAATATTCTTTTTTGGCAGATAGCTAGCGGCACCGAACTGTAGGGCCTTCCCAGCAATCTGTTCACTTCCCTTGTCTGTAATCAATACAACCGGAACAAGCGGACTCCGGTTCTTGACGGCCTCGACGAGTTCGCGGCCATTCATCTTGGGCATCAATAGATCGGCGACAACCACGTCAACGTCTTGAAGATCCAATTGAATGAGAGCCTGGATGCCATCATTCGCATAAACGACGTTCCACCGCGAATCCTTCGCCAATAGGCCCCCAACCAAGTGCCGGTCAGTTGCAGAATCGTCAACAACAAGCGCCGTCGGCAATACAATTTCCTTTGGAATAAAGTCTCTGAGCGTCGAAAGAGATAACCCACACTCACGCAAGTGACAAGCGTTCAAACAGAACGCTGTTCGTCCGAAAACGCTTGAAACAACAGACCTACAACGATCTCCATTGTTACTAACGGGATTTACGGAATCAAGATTGTTCCACGCGTTGCGATTTGAAAGTCTGCCGTCCGGCATCCGGAACGAATATGCTACAGCACTACAACCACAGGTGCTTTTGCATGAACTCGATGACATCGCCGAATAGGACGTAGCCAAGACGCTTCTTACCACAAAAAATCTTGGCTCTCACCTCGGCCCCAATGCGACGATTCGGCAATCTCTGGGTGCCAGTGGTCACGAACACCTGAATGACGTTTGTCCCATTTCCGGACGGATTTGAGCGATTCGAGACGACCTCGACGTTTCCGCGGAACGTCGCTTCAGCAGCGGTGGCCAAAATAAACTCGACCAGCAGCTGCTCGTTCGTTCGGACCTTTTGAGCATCCAGAATGTGACGCAACCGGCGTTCTTCAACTTCTAATTCCAGGCGCCACGCATCAGTGTCATCTTTGACCTCCAGCAAAACTTCCCCACGCCGCACGGGCCGGTCCTTCAGCAATTGTTCGATCTGAAACGTGGCCACGACGCCGTTGATCGGTGCACAAACCGTTAAGGCCGCTGTCCGCTCGTCCAGAATGTCAACCTGTCTCTGCAGCCCATCGATTTCGATGCGGGTTTTGACAATCTCACCTTGCAGGCGGATAGCCTCCTCTTTGTGCACCAGGGTCATCGCGTCGGCCAGTTGCGCATACAAAACATGCTGCCGTTGCCTTGCTTCGAACGACTGAGTACGGACGGTGACCAACTGATGACGCAAGTCTTCATTTCGTATCAACAGTAGCGGGTCATTTTTTTTAACCTGACTTTTACTCTTCACATAGATTTCGACAACTTCGCCGTCTTCCGGAGCAAACACGTCACGATGGATTACGGGTAGTAGTTGGCCTTCGCCTGCGACACGATATTCACAAGGAACGAACACCATCGCCAGAACTAACACGATTAACACGACCACGACAGCCACCGCCTTCAATAAATTGCGGCCCTCTAACAAGGCGAAGGAGCGTCCCATAAATCGCCAGACCGGCATCAAGAACAATCGCTGATGAATGCGGGCGTTCCACAATGCCGTTGCCACGTGATCAGCCAGAAAATCAACTTTTTCTTTCAATCCGGATTTCGGATGACTTTCCGAAATCTGTTCCACAATCAGGCCCCCGATCGGTGTTGCCTGTTTGCTGTTGGTAGCATCGGCCGCATCGCCGTCAGTGTGATCCGAAGCGGGATCCGGTTTAAACAAAGGCGCGACCATAACCATCCGTGAGCCACTTTCCTGAATATAGTCGGTCAGTGGCCCTTCCATGTCAGCCGGCAAGTCATCGATCTTACCGGTGTACGTGAACGATCGGCGCGTGGCCAGTATTTTGGTAGACATTTTAGTCATCATTCGCACTAGGTTGGCTCGCTGATTGACCGAATCCTGTCCGCTAATCGCGCGGATGATTGTCTTTCTGCCATACTGTACAGCGACACTCAACCGGTCGCATTTAATCAACAGTCTTCCGTCGTTAGCAGCCGTCGCAGCCACCTCGTTTACATCCAGACTGCGGTGCAACTGCAGAACAAACTGCTCGAATTGCTCAGCCAACTTTGCTGAGATCGGTACGGACGGCGCCGCAGCTTGCCGATCTAAATAGCGGCAGGCATAACCGCACATCTGCTCGACAAATTGCAAGAATCCCGGACGCGCCTGCTCGGGCGTATCAACCCGTTGAAAAATCTCAACGACACCAATACATTCCTTGTTACGCTGCAGTGCCGCCAAAACGATCAAATCGTTAGTGGGAAGATCGACATTCCGACCGTCGTCCGGACTGTATGTGCAGGCCTGCCCATTGGCCAACACGTCGACCAGTAACCGCTGGTTCACAATTGCAGCTTGCGGATTTCCATTAAGATCGGTGTTGTGAAGTCCCAACTCACAAATCAAATCAAGCTGACTGCTGCTATTGCCCATCCAAACTGCTCCGGCCCGAGCTCCGATGGCGGTGACCACCCGCTTCAAAAATTCTTCGAAAAAACGTTCCGTAGAAATGCCCGACTGCGAAAACTGCTCGATCTCCCGAGCCAGTTGGATGATGCGGTCACGGACTTGCTGAACACTTTCGGAACTCGACATGGTTCTTCCCACTTCAGCTGTTGCTGCGGGTAAAGCCCCCGCATTTTGATTCTATCCGAGCCAGGCAGCCAAGGTCCATGAGTCTTGTACAATTATTGATCGACCGTGTGCCTTTGATTCACCAACATTCGGCCGGACTATTGGGAACCATGACGAAAGTAATCGGATCGCTCGATTCGCGAATCGTACAGCGACACTATGCCTGCGGGGGTGGTGGTGGCGCAGCCGTTGTCACGTTGAAGGCTCCGGCCATTTGCGGTACCTGGCCGGATGTGTCCAATTAGACATGCCATCACTCCAGATCATAGTGTTTGCGGTTAATTCACCGTTGGCAACGTCTTGTGAGATGTATTGAGAGTTGAAAATCCCTTGTGTTTTACCGTTGACGACCACATGCCAGACGGTAGGAGCACATCTCCAACGTCGCCCGAATTTCATTCGTGAAACAGATCTTCTATCAAACGATCAACACGGCGACAATCCCGAGCATTCACACTTGACCCATTGTATCGGGTGACCTATATTCCCGCACCGTCGCTCGATGCCGAACTGTCGCCTTAGTGCTCTTAACGACAATTCACTTCGGAGATTAACAAATGCGTGAAAGGAATCACGCCGCACAAGCCAGCACGATCTCGCACTCGAAACCGAAAATCGTAATGGTCCTTGCGGGAACATTAGCTGGCTTGCTGACGGCTGTCTTGTTGTTTGAAATATTTCGAGCAGAGACTGGTGCGGCTGACGAGAAACGCGTCGCCAGAAACAACACAGATCTACCGGACAATTTGCGACACAATCAGCAACCAGGTGGTCGCCTGCTAGCTCGGATCACAAACGTCCACTCACAAGCGAAGATCTATGAAGACGAAGTCGCTCGTGAATGCCTGGCTCGGATCGGCAAGGACGTGCTGGACAGTATCATCAACCAGACGATCATTCAATTGGCTTGCCAACAAGAGGGCCTTTCCGTCAAGGAATCCGAAATCGATCAAGAGATCGCCCGCATTGCAAAAGAATTTAATTTGCCCATGGAAACCTGGTACCAAATGTTGCAGACTGAGCGGAACTTGTCACCATTGCAATACCGTCGCGACGTCATCTGGCCAATGCTGGCCCTGAAGAAACTCACACGCGAGAAAATTACGATAACAGATAAGGACATGCTGAAAGCATTCGAACATCACTACGGACCTCGGGTCAAAGCTCGCATGATCCTACTTGAAAATGATCGTCACGCCCACAAAGTGTGGAATCTGGCAATCAAACACCCGGAAGATTTCGACCGGCTGGCGCGAGAATACTCGGTGGATCCCAACAGCAAGGCACTCGACGGCACAATTCCTCCAATCCCACAGCACTCCGGAAACCCCACTTTAGAAGAAACGGCCTTCAAACTTCGAAAGGGAGAAATTTCCGGAATCATTCAAGCAGGAAGACGGTCTATGATTCTGAAATGCGAAGGACGAACTGAACAAGTCGTCGAAGACATCGACCAGGTAAGGGAATACCTGTACCACGATTTGATGAAACAACAAGTGCAAGAATCGGTATCGCGAGTCTTTGCCAAACTGAAGGAGACGACGCGAGTCGATAACTACCTGACCAACAAGTCAACGGGTGACGTTCGGCTGACCTCAGGTTCGAACTCCGGACGCGTTCAGCGAGCAAAGCATGCTCAGCAAGCGTCTCGGTGATCGATACTAATTCTGATCTTCCGGTTGCAGGCAGCAAAGCAACAATCGACACGTCACTTTACTTTCCATTGTTCCGTTGATTGCTAGACGGTTTTTATTTCGCCGTCGGTTGCGTTCTACACCTCTTCTTTTTGTTCGTCGCATTTGGCTCGTGTGTAGCGAATCTGAAGTTTCGTTTTCGGATGAACACTCAACGATTGCGGCAGGTTGAACAGTCAACCTGAGAGCATTTGAACGAGAGTGAACGGCTAGTCTTCCAAACGATCTTGATTCAGGCTCAAGAACTCGTCGCGCCAATGGTAGTCATCTAAGAGGGTATCGGTTGCGCGGCCTAGCAGCTTGTACGCCACATAGATCGCTTCAATGGTCGCCAGGCCGCTGAGTGGGTTATCAAACATTTTTGAAACTCGCGGGTAGGCGGTTTTCCACGGAGGAAAGCTGCGGACAGGCACGTTAGTGAAACCGCCCTCCATCGTTGCGGCAAATCGCCACGTGGCGTCCAAAACCAACAGTCCCCGGTCAGCATCATCGCGGCTGAGTTCCGATCCGTTGAAACCCAGTTGGACGTAGTCCTCAAATAACTCGGGTCCGGTGTTGGGAAACTTCCAAAAGACAAAGCCAGGTATCCCGCGCAACGGCTCAGCCGTGCACTTACTGCGTCTTTCTTTCGGATGAACGACGATGATCGTAGGTGGATATGCTGGAGGCATTTTGTCTTGTCCAGTCGTACGCCAGGAGAACGTGACGAAAGAACTATTTGAACCGAATACTTCAAAAGGCCGTACTGTAGTTACGGCACGATCGATCGATTCAATCGGACTGAATCTTTTTCACCTGTTCCTCGATTAAGGCGATCTGCTGTTCCAGCCGCGTGACCTCGTCAAGATCGTCCAACTGCCGCTTTGCTCCGGCAAGCTGTTGTCTTAGCTTCGTTAGCTTTTTCCGGGCAATCTCCAGTTGTTTTTTCTGCTTTTTATTGAGTGACATAACCAGTCTATTCTACCGATAACAGCAGTAGTTGCTCCAACCCGAAAGCCGTACTACATTAAAGATTATATCAAAGGGAACGGACAATTCGAATTCGCATCCATATCGTCAGATGCTGTAAATATGTCGTTTGTATTGTGTCACGAGTGCTTCAGTTGGGTGGAACCACAAGACGGTTGCTGTCCGGACTGTTTGGACGTGCTCGAACTGGGGCGTCCCGATCCAACACCTGACCAACTGCAGTTGACGATCGGTAACATCACTTGTCTCATGGGAGAAATCAGGATTCGACGGAAATTACTGCCTGATACGGGCATGCTGTACGCGACCACAAACGGACTCTATTTCATTCCGCACCAGCCTGAACACGTAACGGAATTGGTCGAAGCCAGTCCCATGGGATCTTCGATCCTGTGGTCACTGGCAGCCATCATATGGACTCCTTTGATGCTGGTACTGCCGTTCGTAAGATTAAAACAACTGACGCCTCGCCGAGTCCAGCTGTTACACCCCCAACATTTGACACCAGACGACAGCAATCAGTTGCCCCTATACCTATTGGAAAACCCGGGTGTGTTTTTTGTCCCACTCAAATCGATTCAGTTGGTCGAACAGAATTGGAAAAGTTGGACAATCCACAGAATCCACGGTTCTGCAATCAAACTGAAACCCGTAACGGACACGAGGCTCTTTCACAACCGTATGGCCGAGCTAATCGGATTAAATTCCTGGCAGCACGTGATGGTAAATCAATGAGTGAGTTCATGCAGATCCTCGCTGATGCAATCCGCCGTAGGACCTGTGTGTCGCTGGTGTTGAGTAAGAAATGCAAGCGTTCACCTGATGGCATTGACAAAGTGACACTCCGCCCAGTGCTGATCCGGGGCGTTAACAAGTATCAACTGACGTCACACCATGACTGCTGTCAAAGGCATGAGAATCTGGATGCCGAGCACTCCATACGGTGCATCGACGGGCAGTTCGGCGAAGTATTTGAGCACTGTCATCTGTTCACAATTGATGCCGACTACGAAGCACGAGTTAAGCGTGACGGAACGGTCAAGGTGACGAAACGTCCCGCTTCCCAACAGATCGCGACTTGTGCACACAACCGTAAGAAACAGTATCTGCTTCCAGAAAATGTTGCGTGTCCGTTCTTGGTCGAAATCGGCGTTATGACAGAATCCGGCAAGGTGCGATCCGCCAAGTATCAAAAATTCCGGCAGATCAACCGGTTCCTAGAATTGGTTGACGACGTGCTCCAATACTTGCCGATCGACGGACCGTGGAATGTCGTCGATTTTGGTTGCGGAAAAAGTTACCTGACCTTCGCCGTGCATCATTTGATGACCGAAATCCACAATCGCGAGGTGCATATTGTGGGACTGGACCGCAATGTCGAAGTGATTCGCCAATGTTCGTTGATCGCAGATCGACTGGACAGTCGAGGACTCGAATTCCAAGTCGGCGATATTGCGGACCATAGTAGCAACTCGAAGGTCCATCTGGCAGTGTCGCTACACGCCTGCGATACGGCCACCGACTTAGCAATTGCGAAAGCCGTGCAGTGGCAGTGCGATGTGATTCTCGCCGTTCCCTGCTGCCAACACGAACTGGCCGGCAAGATTCGGACTGGAATTCTACAGCCGGTACTTGAGCATGGATTCTTGAAAGACCAATTGGCTGCCATCGCAACTGACGCACTGCGTGCCAAATCCTTGGAAATTTTTGGATACAGGACTCAGGTAATCGAATTCATTGACCTGGAACACACAGCGAAGAACACTTTGATCCGCGCTGTCCGACAACCCGACAGCAAGCCACAGATGACTGAACCTTTGGATGCCTATCGGAAGCTTAAACAACTACTCGGACTTGAGCGGCTTGAATTGGAGAAGGCACTGGGTCAGTCGTTTATACAACGGCTGCATGAATCGACATAGGTATGTGATCAGAATCTACGACCGTCACTTGCCGAGCATTCCTTTTTTTAAGCCTTCGTGGACAGGATCGTCGGACAGCCATATGCCGAATAAAGCTTGCTTGAAGTCAAGTCCCTTGATGGTTGTCTGCCGTTCGCCATTCCTATAGATAACGGTGCCTTTTACAGACGTATAAACTATCTCGTAGACGTCGTCCCTCTTGACTCCCTGTTTAAAAACGGCAATGAACTGGTCGATTCGTTTCTGGATTGCAGCCGTGTTTCCCTTAGTTGACCTTTTAAAACCGTCCCTCGTCGCAGCGATCATTTTCTTGCTTGTGACCAATCGCGACACCATGTGCAATCGGACTAACATAGTTTCATTTGCATCAATGATATACTGTGAGTCCTGGATCTTTTGACGCAGATACAGGCCGCCAGCATAGATATTGAAGAAGGCTTTGGCCCGAATGCCAGCTCCATTCAAAACTAATTCGACATTGCCGATCGAACGCGAGTCCGGCATTTGAATTCCCGCGATTTCTTTGGCGCTGATGACTTGAATGAGAATTGCAAACGCCATTATCGTGGTTGAGATTTGTCTGCACATCACTTCGGACCTCGCATGGCCAAATTCGTGATTGAGTCGGTGTACAGAGTAGTACAGTCACCGGTTCTGTTGAATGCAAGTGGACACCAAAGGCATCGTACACAGAGACGACTGTGCCAGCCGGCAGATGACATACGACTTCGGATGGAAACGAATAACTGACGTGTGGCTGGCATGACGACGGCCTATCTCATTGATACACCAGATTCATCGAGACGCGAACTGGCCTAGTAGCGGCGGTACCCATAAAGGCAAAGATAATATAAAAGTCATTCACACCATATCCGCCGCATGAATACCGGTATGGAGTGACAGCGACCGAATGCGCTGGCGCAATCGGCGCGGAATATTTTAGGTTCCTTGTCGAATGCAACGTACCGAACATCATCTCCATAGTTAGGTCGTGCCGATACGTCAGGTTCTCCGCGTACTCGGACCGAATGAAGGGGATCGAACTGTAGATCTCGTAGTACGTTGGTCAGCACTGGCATCCGGCCGGAGTGATCACGATTGCTGACCTCTCCTTTCTCTGCCACCTGCGGTGCCTATTTATCATTCTACCCGGCCAGTGCAACCAAGTCGGTTTAGCATATGTGCTGGGACAATTCGTTTACACGGTTGGCCCACCATGGACTGATCACGATCGAATGCCCGTTTTTTATCCTCCGGTCTCCGCGACTCGGCTACGATTAGAAATTCCGATTGTATCGGAAGCAAAGACGCAAACGAACTGACGACAACGGGTGTCCGCAAATCAGACAAGTGACAAAACCCATAAGTACATACTGAATGGATGGATGGCTACCACTCATTCCGAACAATGTTGGCTATTTTGACGCGCGATTCTCATTACGAACAATTCAAGTTGCTCATATTGCCCATTTTTTTTAAATTCGTCATTGCGTCTTGTGGTGTCGTGGGATGGAACTGGGGTTCAGTTCACCCACACTCCCGGTTGACCGGTCATTTTGAGGCGTCTAAAGTGAGAAATAATCTCACCTTCTGACTCTACCGCGTCATTCACTCAATAATGAAGCCAAATTTAGGGAGGGTATACGTGGCTGCGAAAGCATGGGGTGGACGGTTTGAAAGTGAAACCGATCCTCGAGTGGTATCGTTTACTGAATCCATCAGCTTCGATCAACGCTTGGCCACCGTCGAAATCCGAAGCTCGCAAGCGCATGCGCGAATGCTGGCAAACGTCGGTTTGATCACCAACAACGAGTGCGAGCAAATCGTAGCACACTTGGATGAAATAGGCCAACAGATCGGACGAGGAGAATTCACGTTCCGTGCCGAACTGGAAGACATCCACATGCACATTGAAGCCGAGTTAATCGAGCGAATTGGGGATGTTGGAAGGAAACTGCACACAGCACGCAGCCGAAACGATCAGGTGGCGACCGATCTGAAGCTTTATGTCCGCGGCGCAATCGAGCACGTCGATGAGTTACTGGCAGAGTTCCAACGCTCATTCGTCAAACGAGCCGATGGCGACAGAGACGTTGTCATTCCTGCATACACACATTTGCAGCGTGCCCAGCCAGTCCTAATCGCACACTACTGGTTGGCCTACTGCGAAAAGTTCCATCGCGACCGACAGCGGTTGTCCGATTGTCTGAAACGCGTCAACATCTCGCCGTTGGGAACTGCAGCCCTGGCGGGAACGATGTTGCCCATCGACCGTGACCAGACCGCGGATTCACTGGGTTTCACCCAGGTGGCGACCAACAGCCTAGACGTTGCCAGCGATCGAGACTTCTTGGTGGAGTTCGTTTTTTGTCTGTCGCTGATTGCCATTCATCTGAGCAATTGGGCCGAGGAGTGGATTCTTTGGTGTTCGACCGAATTCGGATTTTTGCGACTTTCGGATGCCTACACGACTGGCTCGTCGATCATGCCACAGAAACGCAATCCCGACGTGCTGGAACTGATCCGCGGCAAATCGGCTCGTGTTATTGCAAGCGTTCAACAATTACTGGTCTTATTGAAAGGGCTACCATTGGCCTACAATCGCGACTTGCAAGAGGACAAAATCGCTTTGTTCGATGCCTATGATACAATTGTCGCCTGCCTGGATATTGCGCCAACAATCGTTGCGAGCGGCGAACTGCGAACGGACAATATCACCGCTCGACTGGACGAAGGTTTCTTGGATGCGACGACGCTCATGGAGTATCTGATTCAACGAGGTGTGCCAATGAGAACTGCGCATGATACGGTCGGAAAACTGGTGACGACATGCGACTCAAAGAACCGCCGACTGGCCGATCTGTCGTTGGAAGAACTGCAGCAAGCGTGTGATCAAATCGATGCCGACGTATTTGACTTCCTGGGTCCGACGAATGTCGTTGCGGCCTTGAGCAGTTCCGGTTCTGGAGGCCACGAACCGGTTAAACGACAACTGGCTCGATGGCACGAACAGCTAAAAATGAAATGATGAATTGCATGACAAACGCCCATTCGTCGCAAGTGATTCGAACTATGGACATGCGATTGGCCGTCTGAAGCGGGACATCGCAATTCATGCGTAATATTCGCCTTACGCTAGCTTACGACGGTACTGACTACGTTGGATGGCAAGTCCAGCCAAATGGCCGGTCGATCCAGGCGACCGTCGAATCGGCAATTCATAAACTGACCGGCGAGCCGGCGAAATTACTGGCAGCCGGCCGTACAGATTCGGGAGTGCACGCATTGGGGCAGGTGGCAAACTTCGAAACCGGCACCTCGATTCCGTGCGACCGCATTCGTTTCGGTCTACAAAAACACTTGCCCGGTGACATCATTGTTCGCGAAGCAGAAGACGTCCATTCAGCGTTCCATGCTACGTACGGTGCGAAGCAAAAGCATTATCGGTACGTCATATACAACAGCCGTGTAAAGAATCCATTCGTCCGCAAGTACGCGTACCAATTCAGTGGCAAGTTGGACGTGAAGTCGATGCACCAAGCCATTCAGGTCTTATTAGGAACACACGACTTTCGTTGTTTCGAGTCGCATTTTCCCAATAAGGCAACCAGTGTGCGCACGGTGAACGAAGTCAGCGTCGATCGCTATTCGCTGTGTCCGACTTGGTTTTACTCGGTATCGGACACGCCAGTGCCTTGTCCGAACGGAAAGTTCATCTGCCTCGACATCGTAGCCGACGGTTTCTTATACAATATGGTTCGCACAATCGTGGGAACACTGATGAAAGTCGGACGCCACGTTTGGACCGCTGATGATGTGCGCCGCATCATCAACAGCCAAGAACGCGCACAGGCTGGCGAAACTGCACCACCTCACGGCTTATATCTTGTCAGCGTCGACTATTCTTACAAAGAGCACGAATAGTGGAACCGAAGATCACACACCATGGCAAACCACTTCGCTGTTCCAAAAATCGAATTCGAAGGACCCAAGAGAAAAAAATCGCTAGTCTCAAACATTACGACGGCGACCAGGTCATCGACGGCCAGACGATACGCAAGCATTTGCAGATCAGCGTTCGTTATTTGGCTCTTCCCGTTACATTGATCTGGATGCTACTGTCGACGACATCCACGGTCTTGGCATTCGACTGGCCGCAATTTCGCGGGCCTGATGGACAAGGACATGCACCGGGGCGCGGTCTTCCGCTGCGCTGGAATCAAAAAACAAACATCGTTTGGAAAGTCCCCGTTCCCGGAAAAGGATGGTCTTCCCCAGTCATCCAGGGTCAGCAGATTTGGCTCACCACCGCCGTTGGCAAAACCTTGCGAGTGTTATGCCTGGATCGCGAGACCGGGCGATTGCAACAGAATGTCGTTGTCTTTCGAAAAGAAAGCCTGGGAAGAATTCATTTCGAAAACAGCCACGCCACACCAACGCTCGTGCTGGAGCGGAATCGCGTGTACGCTCACTTTGGTTCGCACGGAACGGCATGTCTGTCGACAAATGGTAAGATTCTCTGGACCACAGTGCTGAAGTACTATCATCATCATGGACCGGCCAGTTCGCCGATTGTCGTTGACGACGTGTTGATTGTCGCCTGTGACGGGTTCATTGTGCCGTTCTATGACAAAAACGCACGTCAGAGAATCGACGACTTTCAGTTCATTGCTGCTCTAGATAAGAGTACCGGGCAGATCCGTTGGAAGAAAAAGCGGACGGATGGCTCGCATTCGTACGCAACACCGTTGGCGATCGACATGAACGCGACCACTCAGGTGATTAGCCCAGGTGCCAATCGAGTCACCGCATATGATCCGACCAATGGCGAGGAGCTATGGTGGTGTCGCTTCAAGGGCTATTCAATTGTACCTCGACCTGTGTTTGGCCATGGTCTGGTCTTCGTTTGCACGGGTTACGAATCGCCAGCGTCATTGCTGGCGATTCGACCGAATGGACGGGGTGACGTCACAGAGACACACGTCGCTTGGGAACTAAAAAAACAGGTCCCTCTATGCCCTTCGCCGTTGCTGGTCAACGATCAACTTTATTTGCTGAATGAGAAAGGATTTGTCAGTTGTGTGGATGCCAGGACCGGAAAAGTGCACTGGAAAGAACGTGTCGGTCGCAAGTATTATGCCTCGCCGCTGTCTGCCGATGACCGGATCTATTTTCTCAGCACGACAGGCACGACTCAGGTCGTGTCACCCGGCATGATGTTTCAACGACTGGCCACAAACCGGCTGGCAGGCGAAAGGAAAGTCTTCGCGTCGATTGCTGTGTCTGGCCGGTCGTTTTTCATCCGCACGGA
>CAUZSN010000062.1:0-16923 GCA_963582345.1 Planctomycetota bacterium | reverse complement strand
AAATCCCAGGACCGACGTTCGTTCGCGAGCATTTCGTTGCATACGAGTTCTTGGACCAATGACTGCTTTTCGTCAGGCTCATGACGTCGTGGCGAAGTAAATCAGAACATAAAATAGCGCTGTGCCAAAGGTAATTCGTAAGCGGGCTCGCACGTCAATCGTTCGCCATCGGCAGTGACTTCGTAAGTTTCTGGATCGACAATGATCTCGGGCGTAGCATCGTTGAATCGCATGTCTTGCTTGCCGATCCCGCGGCAATTGCGGACGGGTTCGATTCGTTTCTTCAGCCCGTAGGTTTCGGCCACAGCTTCGTCGTTGCAGGCCTGGCTGACGAAAGCAATTGAAATGGGGCTGGACGCACGTCCATAGCCGCCAAACATGGGCCGCATAAAGATCGGTTGAGGAGTGGGAATTGACGCGTTGGGATCGCCCATTTGTGACCAAGCGATGATTCCACCTTTGATGACCATTTCCGGTTTGGCTCCGAACATTGACGGCCGCCATAAGACTAGATCTGCCAGTTTGCCCTCTTCCACTGACCCGATCAAATGTCCCATGCCATGCGCAACGGCTGCATTGATCGTGTATTTGGCAATATATCGTTTGATGCGGACGTTGTCGTTATTGGTACAATCTTCGGGCAGTTTGCCTCGTTGCTGGAGCATCTTGTCAGCCGTTTGCCAAGTGCGAGTCACTACCTCACCGACGCGACCCATGGCTTGCGAATCCGACCCCATGATGCTGATGGCGCCCAAATCGTGCAGGATGTCCTCAGCCGCAATCGTCTCGCCTCGGATTCGGCTCTCGGCAAAGGCGACATCCTCGGGAAGATTCTTGTCCAGATGGTGACAAACCATGAGCATATCAAGGTGTTCATCGATCGTATTCACGGTGAAGGGACGCGTTGGATTCGTCGAACTGGGCAGTACGTTCGCTTCGCCGCAGACGCGCAGGATATCCGGAGCGTGCCCTCCACCAGCTCCTTCCGAGTGGTAAGTGTGAATCGTGCGGCCCTTAAACGCTGCGATGGACGATTCAACGAAACCAGATTCGTTGAGCGTATCGGTGTGAATGGCAACTTGTACATCGTACTCCTCGGCGACGCTCAAACAGCAATCGATTGCCGCTGGCGTTGTGCCCCAGTCTTCGTGTAGCTTTAATCCGACTGCGCCCCCTTTGATCTGCTCGGCAAGGCCTTCCGGCTTCGCTGTGTTGCCCTTGCCCAGAAAGGCAAAGTTCAGCGGCAGATCATCCGTAGCCTGCAACATCATTCGGATGTGGTTGGCGCCCGGAGTGCACGTTGTGGCACAGGTTCCCGTCGCCGGTCCGGTACCACCACCCAACATGGTGGTGATCCCACTGGCCACTGCCTCGTGCGACTGCTGTGGACAAATGAAATGGATATGCGTGTCCAGCCCACCAGCAGTCAAGATCAGCCCTTCGCCGGCGATGGCTTCAGTCGTAACGCCGACGGTCATCCCCGCAGTAACTCCGTCCATGACATCCGGATTTCCCGCCTTGCCGATGCCAACGATAATGCCGTTTTTTATGCCAACGTCCGCCTTGTAGATTCCCGTGTAATCGATGATCAACGCGTTTGTGATCACGCAATCCAACGCATCGTCCTGACCGACTCCAGCAGCTTGGCCCATTCCTTCACGAAGAACTTTTCCGCCACCAAACTTACACTCGTCTCCATACACAGCCAAGTCTTTCTCGACCTCGAGAATTAGCCCGGTATCACCCAAACGCAACTTGTCACCAGTCGTCGGACCATAGATTTCCGCGTAGTGCGATCGTTTGATGCTGTAGGCCATAGTTTCTCCTAGTGAAGGGATCACTGATCACTAACGAACTTCATTTGCGAATCCCTCAGATGCAACCCTCTTCATGGCTGCTGTCTTGCCTTCGTCACTGACGGGACCATCAGCCAGTGTATTACCGCCGCGGATGACTTTTCTGCCGGCAATTTCGACAAGCCGGACGGTCTTGGTGTCTCCCGGCTCGAAACGGACAGCGGTGCCCGCGGGGATGTCTAGCCGTTTGCCATATGCATGTGCTCGGTTAAATTTCAAGGCCTTGTTCGTCTCGATAAAGTGATAATGGCTGCCGACCTGGATCGGACGGTCGCCCAGATTCGTAACTTCCAAATCGACTGTTTCCCGGCCTTCGTTCAGCACCAGTTCTTCGTCGGCCGTAGTGCATTCTCCGGGGAGGGTTGACTGTGGCCCATCTTCAAAGACAGACTGGTCCGGAACCGGCAGATAGCTGCCATGCAGTGCCAGTTCTAGATTGCCATGCTCAGCAACAATCGGGCTGTGGACCGTCACCAGTTTCGTGCCGTCGGGAAACGTCCCCTCGACTTGCACTTCGGCGACCATTTCAGACACACCGGCCATAACCTGATTCTTGCCCAGCATTTGCCGGCCAAGGTCCATTAGTTCTGCAACTGACTTGCCCTCGCGAATGTACTCCAGAATTTGCGTTGCGATCAGAGCGATCGTTTCGGGATAGTTCAGCCGTATTCCCCGAGCCAATCGCTTTTGTGCGACAAAACCAGCATTGTGCAACATCAGCTTTTCAATTTCGCGTGGCGACAAATGCATAATGCGTGACCTTTGGCGTTAAAACTACCATTTCCTTTCCCATGGAGCTTCTCCGAGCATATCCCTAAGAAAACTCAACTTGTCTTTCAAGTAACGGCTGACCGATTCGGGCGTATCGGCCAGGATTCTCAGAATGACTCCATCTTGAATCGGACTAATTGCATCGATCAGCAGGGCACCAGGTTCGATCGGTTTTGAACCAATGAGCGTCAGCAATTGTTTTCTGATCATTTGGAGGCGTTGGCCGATCAAAAGTACAGTTGCGAGACAATTGAATCGCCCCAAACGATATAGCCCTTCCAAAGCTCCTTCATCCCGATTGAGACACAATGACTCGTTCAACAGCCGAGTGCCGGTCAAAAAGACTTCCAGCCGGCTGGCGTATCGAGAAAAATCCCACCGCTCGCCGCACGCGCGACGCCCACTGGTAAGCCAATCGATTACGATTAGCGTGCTATCGGTCGCGAGGTCGAACCGTTGGTATTGCTGGTACACAGAGTCGGCAAAGCATGTCACCGGGTCCGGAGCAATCACCAGTGTGGCATTCTCGTCAAGTGATGCGGATAGGAATTGACGTGATGGTACACCATTCGGACTTTTGTAGACCTTTGTCGACGATTGCGTGCTAATAACACCTGTCGCGCCGGAACGAACTCGCACATGAATATCGGTTTGATCGCCGGCGACGAGTCCGCCGCCGAAAGTGCTGACATAGGTCCATGCGGCTTTGTTTTTCCGTCGCGGGTTGAGCAGTTTGAGAGGATTGGTGGCCTCGGCCCGCGTGACGGCCGAGCCTCCGGCGACAAAGGAAAACTCCAAAAGGCCTCGGCCGGCTTCGGGGCGGCTAACGAAAGGCGCATTCTGCGACGGCAGACTCATAGGCTTCAAAGCGGGCACAGTGACGGTCACGAATCTACCTTATATCGAACCGGCCAGAATCAATCGGGTCGATTTCAATCTGAGAATTACACGCTTAGATGGGTGCGGACCAAATCGAGTGTTAACTGTGATGTTTCTCCTTGGGCCACCACTTGACCGCGATTCATGATATAGAATTGGTGGCCAAATTCCTTCACAAACTCGACGTATTGCTCGACTAACACGACAATCATTTCTCGTTCTGTAATCAGCGACTGCAGGACCTTGCCGATCTGTTGAATAATATTTGGCTGAATTCCTTCGGTCGGTTCGTCGAGGAGTAAGACCTTGGGCTGACCGATCAGGGCACGACCAATGGCCAGTTGTTGTTGCATGCCGCCTGACAAATCGCCACCCATGCGTTTGGCCGTTTCCTTCAGGATAGGAAACAATTCGTAAATCTCATCAGGAATCGTCTGGCACCCATCAGTCCTGGCCTGCAGGCCAATTTTCAGATTTTCCTCGACCGTGAGTTCGGGGAAAATTTGGCGACCCTGTGGTACCAGCGATAAACCGGCTTGGGCACGGCGATTCGTCGGAAGCCCCGTCAAATCAAGACCGTCCAATACAATAGAACCAGACGAAGATTGCAGCATTCCCATGATGTTCTTCATCAACGTCGTTTTGCCGACGCCGTTACGGCCCATCACACAAACCATCCGCCCTTTGGTCATCGACATGTTAATGCCGCGTAGGGTTTGGATGGAACCATATGAGAATGAAAGATCACGAATTTCGAGCATTGTGGTTGATCGCCGCACGTCCAGAGACCAAGGCGCATGTACTGAAGTCGGCCCTGGACACTAGACTACCTACCCAAATACGCCTCGATGACTTCCGGATTCGACTGCACTTCTTCCATAGTGCCCTGTGCCATTATCAGGCCTTCATTCAGCACTGTAACGTTCGAATTCAGCAGCCGCACAAACTCCATGTCGTGTTCGATGACAATCACACTGTGTTCGTCTTTCAGTTCGAGCAACAGTTCGGCCGTAAGCGCTGTTTCTTCATCGGTCAAACCGGCAGCCGGTTCGTCAACCAACAGTAGCTGCGGGCTATGCAGAATCAACATACTGATCTCCAACCACTGACGCTGTCCGTGGCTAAGATACTTCACCTGCTTGTCGACCTCATCACTCAATCGAACACGCTCCAAGATACTTTGAATACAATTCTGTTCGTCCAGTGTCGCTCGCACACGAAAATTTCTAGCCAGACGCTCGCGACCGGGCAGCGACAATTCCATATTTTCATTAACGGTCAAGCTATTGAAAACGGTGGGTGTCTGAAATTTCCGTCCCACTCCCATCCGAGCAATGTCGATTTCTGGAATTGTTGTGATGTCTTGTCCGGCAAAGATGATTCGCCCCTGGGTCGGACGAGTTTTTCCACTGACAACGTCGCACAAAGTCGTCTTGCCGGCTCCATTCGGTCCGATGATCACATTCAGGGCGTAATGAGGAACGCTAAATGATTCAATATCCAAAGCCTTGAAACCATCGAAGAAGACCTTGATGTTTTCGATCCGTAATAAGGGACTGTCGAGTTGTGACTCACTGGTCACTTTTCGTTGACTCAATGTGATGCGCTTCAATCGACGTTGCAATAGCGCACTGTCACTTTTTTCTTGCTGACCAATGTCGGCCTGCCCGGAGTCTCTGGACTGGCCAACATTGTCCAAAGAATCCGGGGAGCTGTCTGTAGACACCCACTTATGCCATATGCTGATCAGGCCATCAGGGAAAAACAGGACCACGCCAATAAACAGGCCACCCAAAACATATTGCCAATACTCCCCGTGCCACATAATCTGACGGAAGTTCTCACGATAAGTTTCCTCAGACACCATCCAACTCAGCACCCACAGCAACTCGTGCTGTGAGGTGAGGAAGTTTTCGAGTAGCTGGATCAACATTGCGCCAAGGATTGCGCCAGAAAGCGTTCCGCGTCCTCCGACCGCGACCCAGATCACTACTAGGATCGATTTCTCCACGGTTACCATTGCTGGATTGATGCTTCCCTTCTGCGGCGTGTAGAGCATGCCGCCCAAGCTGGCAATCATCGCCGCCAAGACAAATGCAACAAGTTTGAAATGATGCGGACTATATCCAGAAAATCGTAGCCGATTTTCGTTGTCGCGAATGGCAATCAGGACACGTCCGAAGTGGGTTGTGACAATCCATCGGCAGAGAAAAAAGACGGCGACAAGTGTTAGGAGCGTGACAATATAGAGACCCAATAGTGTGCTTTCGTTGTTGACGTCGAACCCTGCAACTTTCAAGAAGTTTCGGATTCCCGTTGTGCCACCCAACTTGATTTCAGTGTTGCGAAATGTCACCCAGCCAGCTAACGCTAGGGCCTGCGTAAGAACTGCGAAATAAACTCCGCGCACGCGGCTGCGAAAACCAAAGTATCCGATCATAATGGCGAGCAGCCCTGAAAGCAGGAATCCCAGCAATAACGTAGCGGAAATGTTGTAGAAAGGTTCCCAGTGCCAAGGAAGCTCGGGAGTGTCAACCGCTGAGGTTACCTCGTGCAGCGATCGAGGAAGCCCGCCTTCTTGAGAGCCATGTAGCGCCAAATGCATAGCCATCCCATACACGCCCACGCCAAAAAACAGAGCCATACACAGGCAAAGAATGCCTACATATCCCCAGATCAAGTCCAGGCCGACGGCCACGATTGCGAGAGCCATGTAATACCCAAGCTCGTTGATTCGTTTGGTTGACATATGCCCGGTGATATGCATCGCGGGGATGATAACCAATGCGATGAATAGAATGGTCCAAGGCCCGAAATGACGGCTTAACCATCGCAGCCCGCCGATCGTACGCGATTCGTGCGTCAATACTGGAAGGTCAGACGACATCGGCTAACCTACCTTTCGGTGGAAACAAACCTTGCGGCCGCCATTGGATGAACATGGCGATGCATGTCAAAATCACAACTTTACCCCACACCGCACCAAAGATCGGCTCGAGAAACTTATCCAGAACACCTAGTCCCAGTCCCGCCCAGACCGTGCCGACAATTTTTCCAACACCACCGGTCACTACAACCAAAAACGAGTCCACTATATACGTTGAACCCATGTTCGGACTGACGCCGGCAATCAATGTCACGCCCCATCCGGCAATGCCGGCTAGTGCGGCACCTAGAGCAAAGGTGTAACCATCGATGAGCCGCGTGTTGACACCCAAACCAGCTGCCATATCGCGATTCTGCATCGTGGCGCGCACTAACAGCCCCAGCTTGGTGAAATTCAGTAGTATGTAAATCACAAGCACAACTACAGCTGCAAGAACGATGATAAAGATACGGCTATAAGGAATGATCAAATCTTGGGCGACCTCTACACCACCCCGTGCCCAAGTTGGCGCGTTCACACCGACGTTGAATCCGTAGATAAGTCGCACCGATACGATCAGAACCAATCCGATTCCCCAGGTAGCAAGCAATGTCTCAAGTGGCCGACCGTAGAGATGCCGCACAACGAAGAGTTCCATCAGGTAGCCAGTAACCCCCGCCGAAACAATCGCAACTGGTAGCGCCGCAACGTAGTACCAATTGAAGGCACTCTCCGGCAGCAAGCCACTTTCAATCATGCCGTCGAACAATTCCTGCATCGTATAGGTCGCCATGGCACCAATCATCATTAACTCGCCATGAGCCATATTGATGACTCCCATCACGCCAAACGTAATGGCAAGTCCCAGTGCCATCAGGATCAGTACCGATCCACGCGAAAGGCCTTGAAACAAGTAACCGATGCTCCGGACCTTGCTCTGATAGCTTTCGATCTGCTCGGCTGCTGATTCGTAGACCTTGCGAGCCCGTGCGTCTACAGGCTTGCCGCCTTGAGCTTCTTTCTCGAGGTGCTTCAGGAGCCGTTTCAATGACGAAAGCGCACGAGCACTGCGCATTTCTCCCAATACACGTGCTGCGGCTAAACGGTCACTTTTAGTCTCGCCCGGAATGAAATCATCCAGCCGAATCAATAAGATGCTCTCGTGCGCTCCGTAACGAACCTGCTCACTTTCATCGTTGTCCATGATCTCTTGGAGACGAGCCAGATAGTTGACTTTTCTTTGGTCACCAAGCTTCTTGACAGCAGCCAGACGTTTGTCTACATCGGCCAGCGAAAGCTGTAGATGCAGTATGCCCTCACTGGCGGTTTTGCGGTCGGCGCGCCGGGCCCTGATTTCTTGCAGATTTTCACTCGGCACAACGATCTGTGTACCATCTGCCATCAACGGTTCTCGGGCCAACGGATCAGAAAGTGGGGCACTCTTGTTGTAATCTTCGTCTGTGATCATCTGCTCGCATAGCACGAGCTTTCCGTTCCATAGGTAAAGACTGCTGGTGCGGTACGATTCAAGAAACTCGACAAGGCGCTCGTCTTTTGTGGTAGCCAGTTTTTCGATGGCCGCTTGTCGAACTTTCTTGTCCTTGTCGGCGAGCTTGAGCATGGTTTGGCGAATTGATTGGTCATCCGCGACTGCCAAACTCGTGGTAAAACTGAAAATGGTGGCAAGTATTACCACCAACATACAGGACAGCCCTAAGCGCATGGGTTGCCTCAAACGACGGCCGCACCGTCTATGATAAAGAAATATCGGGACCATTGTGAATCCGGCTTGCCTATAGATTGCAGCAGGGTACCACCTCACATCTGTGAGGCGGTACCCTGGCACCTGTCGATATTGTCCCGACTGTGACTTCCGCCTTGACCAGAGTCCGAGTTACCCCTCCTGCTTCCCAAATTGCTCGTTCCATTCGGATTTCCCGTCTTTCCAACCGGGGCCACCGGTCGGTGTGGGAATTTGTTCCACTTTGTCCTTCCAGAGGTACGAGCTATACGCGTCAGGCGATACTAGATCACGCGTTTCAAAGACGATGTCGAACTGCCCGTCTGCGCGAACCTCGCCGACGTAAACTGACTTCAGCGTGTGTTGGTTATTTGGATGCATCTTCTTTTGACCCCCCGGTGCGTCAAACTCGAGGTCGTAAACAGCCTGTCGGACCTTGTCGACATCAAAGGTGCCTGCCTTCTCACAGGCGGCCGCCCAAACCTTCACGCCAAAATAAGCAGCTTCAATTGGGTCGTCCGTCACCCGATCCCGACCACCGGGCAGGTTGTTACTAACACAATAATCTTTAAAGTCCTTCACAAATTTTGCGTTTTCCGGAGTATCGATACTCTGAAAATAGTTCCAACAGGCCAAATGACCGACCAATGGAGGAACATCCATCGCTCGTAATTCATCCTCAGCCACCGAGAAGGCCATAATCGGGCAGTCATCGGCGGTCAGGCCCTGGTTGGCAAATTCCTTGTAGAAAGGAACGTTGCTGTCCCCGTTAATCGTGGACAAAACGCACGCCTTGCCGCCTGCAGCAAAGTTCTTGATCTTTGTGACGATGGTCTGGTAGTCCTGATGATGGAACGGAGTATACTCTTCCTCGATGTTTTCGTCTGGCACACCCCTGAACTTCAAGTACGCTTGCAGAACTCGGTTGGCCGTTCGTGGAAAAACATAATCCGTGCCAAGCAAATAAAACTTTTCTATTTCCAGTTCATCAATCATATACGCAGCCGCCGGCACCAACTGCTGATTCGGTGTGGCTCCCGTATAAAAAACGTTGAGCGACTGCTCCTCGCCTTCGTATTGCACGGGATAGAACAACAAACCGTTGTTGTCCTGGAAGGAATCCAGGCAGTTTTTTCGACTGGCCGACGTCCAGCAACCGAAAGTTACAGCTACCTTATCTTCAAGAATCAGTTGGTTTGCTTTTTCACGAAATGTCGGCCAATCACTCCTTGGATCCACCACAATGGGTTCAACATTTTTTCCAAGGACACCACCGGCCGCATTGACCTCTTCGACGGCCATCAAAACCACGTCCCGCAATGAAACCTCCGAGATCGCCATTGTGCCGGTGAGCGAATGCAAAACTCCGACCTTTACCGTCTCTTTCGAAGTTTCAGGACCAAGATCGAAGTCGGGAGAATCTGGTAATGCGGTTTCCGATTCCGTCGGCGGACCCCCGTTTCCGCTAGGTGCGTCTTGCGACTTGCCACAACCAAATGCAAATAAGCTGACACACATCAAGAAAACAGTACACGTATAACCCTTCATGACCATTCCTTCCTCGTTCGAATGATTCCAAGTGTAGCCTTGCCTGTTTTCCTGACCAGACAAAAGGAGAACATTTGAGGAGGCGACAATCCTAGTCACCAAACCCGACGACAAGCCGACTGACATCCGTATTCTCAAACACAAATGGCGTTACGGACTACGTCGTTGATCACGAATGCAAAGCTGATGCCGAACAGGGTGCTGATCAGGGAATCCCTCAGATAACCGTGAAATTAAAGGGAAACCACGGCTTTTCTCGAACTGCGCGATGACGACCGTGCCGTCGACTTTGCACATGATTTAGGCAAGCGTGAATGGTAAGTTAGCAGAGTTCGGTTGGGTCGCTGCCCCTTGTCGCCGGAAAGACTGGATTCGTTACAAACATCCAATCCGACTACTTTTTGTTGGGCAAGATTTGATTCGACCTTCGTGTGGGCCGGCAGCGAACAGTCGATTCAATTAGAGAGGCTGCTTGTCGGCGATTCCGTAAAGGATCCGGCAAGCAACCTTGCGGCGAGGACCCTGTGATGGCTGGTCCGCCAGTCGACAATGCACCCCTCAAAAAAAACCTCCGAGTGCAAGTGTGCATCCATCATGCAACACTGGCACTCAGAGGCCACCATCATCAAAAATCGCAGGAAGACTAATCTACAGAGAAGTTACAGTCCTCAAATGCTCGTTGTGTTCAATTCGTCCTAGAACTGAACCTGATAACCGAGACGAAAGATGAAATCGCGGTCGCCAACTCCGGTACGACGTCGTGAAGACATGACCATCGCGATGCGGGAATTATGCCCTTCCATGATGTAATTCAATTGGTAATCTATCTGGTCAGCGCGATCGCCCGCGGCAGCGAAATCGCGTTCATATTCCAGGTATCGAATCGAAGGTTGGAATCGGCCCGACAGGTTCCCCAGATTGACTTCATTGGGCATCAGGTAGCTGGCCAGAATGAAATAGCTGTCGCCTTGGCGGCTGGTATCCGTGAATATCCCAGAAGGATCGGACTGGGCTGCGTCGTCGTCGTCGAAGTCGTAGTAGGCTCCTTCGACGGTGACTACACCGCAGTTCTCCAACGCATGCTCCCACAATATGTCAATGTTCCAGGCCGTGTAGTGGCCGATAGCACTGGGCAGTCCCACAGCGCTCGTTTGATTGAATATCGAAGCACCAATGGCCAGGATTTCCTTCTCGCCGTAGTACGTGCTCTGGTTGTAGTAACCGGGTTCCGGATCCAATAGGTTCGCCACAACGCGGGCAGTGACCATCACGTGATCGTCGTCGTTCGGATGAGGAGCCCCTGTCGCTCCGTCCACTCCCTCGAACAGTCCCACGGCCCACTTGAACTTTCCACCGTCCACCTGACCCCATAGAGTCATTCCATCGTCACGACCCTGGAAGATGTTGTGATAACCGAACTGCGCCCAAGGAAACTCCCAGCTGTTCTGGTAGAACGGCCCGCTCAGGTTGGCCCGGTCACTGGGCGGCAGGAATCGGCCTACCCAGAGATTCACAGAATCTGTCAGCTTCATTTTGATGACGGCATCCAAGATCCGCATTTCGCCGCCGTTATCGAAGGTGTCACCGACGTCCTCAAAACCTTGGGCGTTGTTGATATCGGTGTTGAATTCAAAGCCGATGTAGGGATGAGCCTGACCGCTGAGGTAAATTCGAGCGTTGTCGACGTTGAAACCGTCGGCATGCCCGGCGGTGGCACCACCGTCCTCGACACGGTTGTAGCTGGCCCGCAAGCCAACTCCCAGCTTGACCCACTTGCACTCATCAAAACTGTGCATCCAACCGCCATCGCAACACTGCGACGAGTTCCAATCCCCGCCACACTCAGATTTTTCCTCGGCTGCAGCGACTGTCAAACTGGCCGGTGCGGATTTGCTTGAATCGTCTTGAGCAATCGCCGGGGACCCCCCAACCACTCCGATTGCCCCCAGGATAATTGGGAAACCTTTCAGTAAGTTCTGTACATTCTTCCACATCGTTCTCTCCTGCAAATTAGTAACTGCTATTCAAAAACCTTTGAGCAATTGAACGAGCCTGCCATATTGTTATCTTTGACACAGGTCTCGTCGGTCATCCATGTGTCAATCGATCTCACTACAATCGTTCGACGCTGAACACCAAGCGCAGTGCGTACTGCCGGGCGATTACCACTTGCTCGAATTATCGGTATCAGCGGATGAAATAATCATGAAAATAGAGGCGTGTGGAAATCCTTAGCTCATTGGACCACGCAACAAGACCGTTACATTCGGAACAATCGGTAGGAATATATCGCAATTTGAGAAAATGTTCGCCAAATTGCAGCAATAGCAGTATCCTTAGAACCAGACCTCACCAAACTTGCATATCCGTAACTGCAGCCAAGCTTTTACGCGAATAACGCCTCGACGAATCCGTTGGCGTCGAACATTTCGATATCGTCGACCTGTTCACCTACTCCAATAAATTTCACGGGAGTGCCCATCTGCTGTCGAATAGCGACCACGACGCCGCCTTTCGCCGTTCCATCAAGTTTGGCCAGAATGATCCCGGAACAATGGATGGCGTCCAAGAAGTTTCTCGCCTGACTGATACCGTTTTGGCCAACGGTGGCGTCCAGCACGAGCAAGTTTTCGTGTGGGGCAGACGGTATTTTTTTTCCGATGACGCGATGAATCTTCTCAAGTTCCTGCATCAGATTGATGTGTGTCTGCAATCGGCCGGCCGTGTCGACGATGACGCAGTCGATGCCTGATTCTAATGCACGCTCGCAACCGGCAAAGGCGACACTGGCCGGATCCGTGCCGCTGGGCCGCGTGATGATTTCGCAGCCCAGCCGCTTGCTCCAGTTTGCCAATTGCTCGACAGCGGCCGCTCGAAACGTATCACCCGCTACTATCAGGACAGACTTTCCTTGGTCTTGAAGCAGCTTGGCCAGCTTAGCGATTGACGTCGTCTTGCCAGCACCATTGACACCTGCAACCAATAACACCGTCGGACCTTGATCCGCCATCTTCAAAGGAGACAGTGGATTGTTGACGTCCCATGACTCGCCGTCGGTTCCGCGGAGCAATAATATCAGCTTTGCTTTGATGGTCTCCCAAATCTCTTCGACGACGACGGTCCGTCCAGTGTGCTTATCTCGCAATTCCGAGATAATTGCACTCGACGCAGCAACGCCCATGTCCGTTTTGAGCAGCCGGGCCTCGAATTGTTCAAGAATTTTTTCATCTAGGATTGCGCCCGCTTTGAATAAGTCGCGCACGTCAGTGTGCAACAAGTCTTTCGTTTTCTGTAAGCCTTGCTTCAACTTGTCGAACAATGCCATAGCTGACTCGGTCGATTCGGAATAACTGCGTCATTCTCGTCGGTTGGGTGAACTCAAAGCGAAAAATCATAAGTTCTTGGAGTGCCGGCAGCAAGCCAGCTTACGATGCGTTCGAACCTTCGCCTCATGAAGCGGGGCGTGACAACAGTTCAATCAACCGCTGGTGCGCCTGCTGCCACGCGGTATCGCCATCTGGCTCGAATCGCTGCATGTCGCTTGAAGATCGGACTACGGAGCGCAGCTCCATCAGCGAACCAATTTCACCCGCAGTCCGCGCTTGCAGCAGGACATTTCCTAATGCGGTAGCTTCAATCGGTCCAGTCACGACCGGCCGCCCACACGCACTGGCGGTAAACTGATTTAGCAATTCGTTCTGCGAGCCGCCGCCAACAACGTGAATCACTTCAATACATATCCCTGTCAATTCTTCCAGCCAACCCAGAACGATTTGGTACTTTAGGGCTAGGCTTTCCAACGCGCAGCGCACAATTTGTCCTTCCGTTTCTGGTATCGGTTGCTCCGTTTGCCGGCACCAGTTTTGGATGGCCTTCGGCATATCATCGGGATTCAGAAACCTGCTGTCGTCCGGATCAACGAGCGAACGAAACCTTGGGGCGTCGGCAGCCAACCGAGTCAATTGCTCGTAATCGAACGCTTGTCCGCTCCGCAAAAATGATTGACGACATTGTTGAACGAGCCACAGCCCCATGATGTTCTTCAACAAACGATACGTGCCGTCAACGCCTCCTTCATTCGTCACATTCAATTCCAACGCGCGATTGGTGAGCACGGCCTGTTGCACTTCGACGCCGATCAATGACCAGGTTCCAGAACTGATGTAAGCCCAGTTTGCCTGGCCGGTCTGCTGAGTCGGCACGGCGGCGACGGCCGACCCCGTGTCGTGCGTTGCCGGCGCCACAACATCGATTCGTTCCAATCCCGTGCGTTTCGCGACATTCGCGCGAAGCTGTCCTAGTTTCGTTCCTGGCGGGACAATTTTTCCAAAGATGTGCGCTGGCAAATCGAATTTGCGCAGCAAGTCGAATGACCAGTCATTATTAGTCGGATCGAAACATTGGGTGGTTGTGGCGTTCGTGAATTCCGCGACGCGACTTCCAGAAAGCAACCAATGAAAGAAATCGGGCATCATTAACAGCGAATCTGCCATTTCCAGTAATGGGCTATCGATCTTTTGCATTGCCAGCAATTGGAAAAGCGTGTTGAGTTCCATGAACTGTAGTCCCGTTTGAGAGAAGATTTCTTGCTTCGGAACTTTAGTCAAAGCGTGGTTCAGCATTCCCCGTGTTCGTTTGTCACGGTAGTGAAAGGGCTGCCCAAGCATCTCAAATGTTGACGATTGCAGCACGTAGTCGACGCCCCAAGTGTCAACTCCGATCGAAACGACAGAATCACCAAATTCCGAGGCGGCATTTTCCAGACCGACTTGTATCTCGGACCAAAGTCGCAGCACGTCCCATCGCAAGGTTCCGCCCACTGCAACCGGGCCGTTACTGAATCGGTGAAGCTCATTCAGTTGCACCTGTTCGCCGTCGAACAAGCCGGCAATAACTCGTCCGCTCTCCGCTCCAAGATCGATTGCCAAATAACATTGCTGCGCCATGATATGATGACCTTCCGCAAGATGGTCCAGGATTAATTGTATGCACACTGCCAGGTTGAACACTGCGGTCCAGACTCGCCGGGGGCCCAATAGGGCAATCTTTCAGTCTCGTTCGTCGCCCGATGTAACAATGTCGTGAACAGGTGCAGCATCTAGCAACTTTACCACGATTCCTTCGCCGTTCAGCTTGCCAATGAAACGACGCGGCATGCGGCAGTTGAAGCGGACATGGGAGTCGCGATACTCGGTGCTGATGACCTCGGCATGTTTCGCCAAGTACGCGAACAGCCGGCCGTTGCCGACATGTGTTTCGATGTTCGCTTCGACGTACCCTTGTGCCAGCCTTTCTGCAACAGCGCGTTTCAGCTGATCGAAACCGTGTTGTGTGACTGCACTAATTGAAACTGAATCTTCGTAACGAGCACGCAATACATCCAGAATCGACCGGTCTTGGACTGCATCGGCCTTGTTCAGAACAAGAATTTCATTGCGCTTGTCGACACCAATTTTGTCCAGCACGTCCCAGACTGTCTTAATTTGCTCGGCTGCACTTGCGTGGCCGGCATCGACCACGTGCAGCAGCAAGTCGGTATTTCGAGCTTCTTCCAACGTCGACTTAAACGAAGCAACTAGGTGGTGCGGCAAATCGCGGACAAAACCAACCGTATCACTCAAAAGTACTTCACCGCAGTGCGGAATCTGCCAGCGACGCGTTCGTGTATCCAACGTAGCGAATAATTTGTTGGCGATCAGGACGTCGGCGCCCGTCAACGCTCGCATTAATGTGCTCTTGCCAGCATTCGTGTAGCCTACCAGTGAGGCAGTCAATTGATCGGTTCGCGTAGCCACAGTACGTTTTCGTCGCTTTTCGACAGCTCGCAGTTTCCGCTTCAACTCAGCGACGCGCCTCTCCAGCAAGCGACGATCCGTTTCGAGCTGCTTTTCACCCGGTCCGCGCCCCGTCCCAACGCCACCTTCGATTCGTTCCAGATGTGTCCATAATCGTTTCAGTCGAGGTCGGAAATAAAGCAACTGAGCCAACTCGACTTGAAGCTTGGCTTCGTAGGATTGCGCACGAGTAGCAAAGATATCCAGGATTACTTCACTGCGATCGACGATTATCGTGTCGATTTCTTCTTCTAGGTTGCGGCCTTGCGCGGGAGTGAGATTGTTGTCGAAAACAACCAATTCGGCATTTAGCGATTGTGTCATCCTCCTTAATTCATCTACCTTGCCACGGCCAAGGCAAGTGGCCGGATGAGGCCGCTCGCGGAACTGGACCATCGTGCCGACGACTCGAACGCCGACCGTCGTCACCAGACCGTGCAATTCGTCCAGTGCAAGTTGTTTGTCAGCCTTTGGATCAGGCTGTAAGACGGCCACCAAGATAGCCTTCTTTTTTTCGACTCTTAGCTCTTCGCGTTTCGGATCTGCCAAGGGACGAACGACTTCCTGACTTGCGACACTTGTTTCGTTTCAAAATCAGAAGAGCCTGACTTTCCTGTTCCCAGTTATACGAGGAAAAACGGTCAACAGCAATAAGTTGTCTAGTCAGACACCTCGTTGCAGGACGCGGTTCGCCGATTTTTCGGGTGACACAACGTCAGTACTGTCGAGAAAAGAATCAAGCCGAAAGGATGCGGGGATCCTTTCGGCTTGTTCAGGTGTGAGTTTGGATGTGTACTAGTTAGGTGGGATTAGCCCCTCTCCAAAGGGCTGGTAGGAAAATTCTCTCTCTCTGTCATCGCAAGACGTGCATAGAATGTACCAAATGTGACGAATTTTCACGTTTCTCTAAAGAAGCATCTCGTAAGTTACAGAAATCAAATGAGATATATTTATCTCACCAAAGTGCAAGCTGGTCCACCATTCTGGGTATTGGACAAAGTTCTTTGAAATAATTACAAAATGAAGGTTCTACAAATCGCTCGTTCGGAGTTCAGTTTGCAGCGTACTGCGGAACAGGACCGTGCGAAACGGAGTACTAGCGCTGGTAGATGGGCAGATAGCCGTTATCGAGCTGCATGATTGTGGCGTTGATCGCAGTTGTATAGACCGATCCAATGTGTCCTTCTTTCCACGATCCGTCGGCAGATTGCTTGCGCAGGATCTCTTTACCAATCACGTCAAAATATCTGTTCCATTCATTCTTGCCCAGACGGTACATAACCTGAGCGTAATAGTAGTGCGTGTAGTGCCAGTGTCCGAAGTAACGCGTCCGACCGTGACCGGGCCAGACGTTATTTTTACAGAAGTCCAACATCTTCTTGACATGTGGTGAGTCCTGATATTCTCCGGCACTGAACATCACAGCGA
>CAUZSN010000061.1:0-17144 GCA_963582345.1 Planctomycetota bacterium | reverse complement strand
AGGAAAAAATTCTCGCACCAGTGTGAGGGCGAACATCATTCCGCCGACCAGGATGACCAACATTAGCATGTTGACTAGCACTGGGTTCTTAACGCTGAAGTGCGGGAGCGACATGGTGGCTCGCAAATCTTCGAGTTGTGTGACATTCATCGGGCACTGCAGTTTCTCACAGCTGGAAAGGACTTGCAATAATCATCGATTATCTTCGCATCGGGCTTTGTATTGATTATGATGCGTGGTATTCAGTCAACAAGTCGTTACGAATTGTATGACGTTCCATATCGGCGGTCACTAACAATGGCGAAATGTGACGAAGGCTATTTGTGCGAAGTATGTGGTGAACCGGTGGCTGAGATTACTGATAGTGACCTTTATCTGCGATACATCATCGGCGAAGTTGACGCAGACCAACTACTACGGGCTCCGGAGCGGCACATTCGCTGCAATCCGGTGCAGGCTCAGTTTATTGTCGACGAGACGTTCCAGCCGATTGGCGTTGACGGGCCGTTTGACAAACATCAACTCAATCCCGACGAAGTAAGCCAAAAGGAAACGCTAATCACTCGTGGCTGGCGGCGGCTTCAGGAAGTCCAAGATCTGGGGATTTCGATCAGCGAATACCCCTTGTAGGAAACGGGAGGGAAGAACGCCTTGCGCAGCGGTCAAGGAACATGGTAATTGGTCCGGTCGGTGATATGAGAACTGTTGCGTAACGAATGTCAAAAACACAGTTTGTAGTCACCGGCTCTTGATCGTCGAGAAGCGTTGCCTCATGGAGCCCGATTCAGACGAAATTCGACAATTGCTCAAAATCGTTGGACATGCCGATCATGGTGCCATCAATTGATTAATGGAGTGGCATCGGCGGTCGTTACGACAGATGGTGCAAACGCGATTGGATCGGGCCGTCGCACAGCATATTGACGCTAGCAATGTAGTGTAGGACGTGTTATTGGAAGCCTCACAGCGTATGGATGACTACGTCTGCAACGCGGAGCCGCCGTTCCATTTTTGACTGAGACAATTGGCTAAGGACGGAGTGATTGATATGCATTGTCGGCATCGAGGCGTCTAACGACACAGCGTGAATTGCGAACGACCACTAGCGTCTGAGTTCGCTGATAGGTTGTCGTTTGACTTGGCCGCACAACTGAAAGACGGATAATTGACCGTCGTCACCAGCATTCAGCATGAGTTGGAACACCGATTCCTAACGGCACTCGATCAACTGTCGAAAAAAGACCGCGATGTGATTCTGATAAGTCTAAACTAAATGTGTCCGCGCTGTTGATGTGCTTGGTTACCATCCGTGAGGAAGTCCCTGTCACGATTGTCGTTGCGGAACTCTTTCGGCTTCTTCAGCTTGACGATCTTGCAGCATTCGCAGAACAGTCGGAAAGGCGTCTTGGGACGAGATCTTGTCAGGTGCGTCGACGTGGCGCCATTTGATTTCGACGTTTCCATCTTTCAACCCTTTCACGCCGACAACCACTCTAAGCGGAATTCCTATCAAGTCGCTGTCTTTGAATTTAACACCTGGACGAGCGGGTCGGTCGTCGATTAGTACGTCGATGTTCGCCTTCAACAGCGAGTCATACAGCTGCTCGGCCACCTGAAGCACCTGCTGGTCGTCCATGTTAAGCGGTATAACCAAAACCTGGTACGGCGCGATGGACAGCGGCCAGATCAAGCCATTTTCATCATGCGACGTTTCACATATAGCGGCCACAATGCGGTTCACACCGATGCCGTAGCAACCCATGATCATCGGGTGACGTTGTTCGTTGTCGTCCAGAAAGTTAGCTCCGAGTACTTCGGAGTACTTCGAGCCGAGCTTGAAGACATGGCCAACTTCGATGCCGTGAACTAGTTGAAGTGTTCCATCGCACTTGGGACATGCGTCGTCGCTAACTGCCATCCGCAAGTCGTAACTGGTTTGTAATTTGTAGTCGCGATCGACGTTAACGCCGGTGTAGTGCGAGTCCGCTTGATTCGCTCCTGTGATGGCATTGACAATTGCTGGGACGTCGTGATCCGCAATCACCTCACATTTGATCTTGACCGGTCCGGCAAAGCCGACGGGAGCCCCAGTCACCCGCTCGATCGTTGCTTCGTTGGCCAGTTCGACATTGCAAACGCCCAAGGCTCGGCGAATTTTTGCTTCGTTCGCCTCGTGGTCGCCGCGGATTAGGACGGCTAGTGGCTTGTCGTCGACGTTGTAAATCAACGTCTTAATCATTTGTTCGGGCCGACAACTCAACAGCTTGCTGACTTGTGCGATGCTGGTGGCCTGAGGCGTACTCTTGATATTCAACGCGGCCATGTTTTCCATCGGTTCAATGGTCGGCGTTGCGCGACCGGTTTCGGCACGTTCCAGATTCGCTGCATAAGCGCATGTCGAGCATTGCACGATACGGTCTTCACCGTTCGCCGCGGGGACCATGAATTCGTGTGATCCCTCGCCACCGATCGGACCGCTTTCGGCCTCGACCGCGCAGAAATCCAGACCGCTGCGCGAGAAGATGCGGCAATAGGCGTGATACATGTGTCGGTAGGATTCGTCCAGTTGTTCCAAATTCATGCCGAAACTATAAGCGTCTTTCATAATGAATTCACTGGTACGCAGTACGCCGAATCGTGGACGCTCTTCGTTTCGGAATTTTGTCTGAATTTGGAAGATGGTAATCGGCAATTGGCGGTAGCTGTTGATGTGCTGAGCTATTAACTCGGTCACGACTTCTTCGTGTGTCGGTCCTAGGGCCAAATGAATTTTCCGATCCGCACGCTTTACGTGAAAGTTGATCAGCGTGTCTCCGAAGTCGTCCTTTCGCCCAGTTCGTTCAAATAATTCGATCGGTTGAAGTGCCGGCATGAACAATTCGATTGCTCCCGCGGCTTCCATTTCCTCTCGAATAATCGTTTCGGCCTTACGGACTGCTCGCCAGCCAAGCGGCAGATACGTGTAGGCGCCGGCCATCAATTGCCTGATCAGTCCCGCTCGCAGCATCAATTGATGGCTGGCAATCTCCGCGTCCGCGGGAACTTCTTTCATTGTGGGAATGAATGATTTGGACCAGCGCACGATTTCGGACCTTGAAAAAAACGTTTCGTTTTTTCAATGAAAGGCGGCATTCTAGCAGATCGTCCGAACCGTCAATAGGTTTGGTTGACGGAGTGTGGTGCAAGAGCCAGTATGGTCTCTTGTGGGCCTCTTGCCATCCACTCCCTTGTTGACTCTGACATGCCTGTCTAGAATCGTAATCGCTCGAGCCAAAACCATTACGCCGTAGGAAAGTCACGGCAATGACGCGACAATTTATTGAAGACTTGAAACATGGTGACTCTGTCGAGGAAGTCTACTTACTGTCAGACAAACAGTTACGTGCCAACCGCAACGCGGATCTTTATCTGCTAACCGCACTCAGCGATCGCACGGGAACAATTAGCGGTCTGATGTGGAATGTCACTGAAGAATCGGTCGCCGATGTCGATTCAGGGACCTTTGTCAGAGTCAAAGGCAAGGTGCAAATATACCAAGGAGCCTTACAAATCATCCTGACGCTCATCAAGCCCGTTCCGTCGAGCGAACTCGACGCATCCGATTTCGAGCTTCAGCCAGATCAAAATGTCGAGCGGTTAATGATTCGGTTGCGCGAGATCTTGTTGTCAATCGAGGAGCCACGGCTGAGAGGGTTGATGAAGTGTTTCCTGGTCGACGAGGAGTTGATGAGGGAATTATGCCAAGCCGCTGCTGGTGTCAAGGCGCATCATGCTTATCGTGGCGGTCTGATTGAACACATTGTCAATATGTTGGAAACGGCCCTGCGAATCGAAGACCTGTATTCGGAAATTGACATAAATCTTTTGCTATCTGGCATCTTTCTGCATGATTTGGGTAAGGTTCGTGAAATGAGTTTTGAGAACAACTTCGTCTACACTGACGAGGGTCAGTTGCTGGGCCACATGGTCATTGTTATCGAAATGCTGAACCAGAAGATCGTACAATTGAGTGAATTGACGGGCGAGCCGTTCCCGGCCGAAACCGAGTTGCGCTTGAAACACATGATTGTCAGTCATCACGGCTCGTACGAATTCGGCAGCTCTAAACTGCCGATGACCCCCGAAGCGATTGCCCTACATCATTTGGACAATTTGGATGCTAAGGTGCACGAATTCAGCCGCATGATTCACGCCGATCCGAATGCCGATTCGCATTGGACGCCGTATATCAGCCGTATTGAACGGAAGCTGTTCAAGGGAGTGGGAACACGCGACAGCGTGTGACTAGCAGCGGTGATTAGAGTCGTGACTAAATTGGAAAGAAAAATTCTCGATTATCTGAATCGTCCAGCCTACAAGCCACTCAAAGAAAAATCGCTTTCGAAGAAACTCGCTGTTACCAAAAAGACACAGACTCAGTTTCGCGCTGCGCTCTATCGCTTGCTTGATTCAGACCGAATTCGCGAAGGCTCTAATGGGTTGCTGCGTGTTCCTGCGGCAACTGGATTTGTCGAGGGGATCATTAAACGAACGTCTAGGGGGACCGGCTATTGCATTCCACATGGCCCGGCACCCACGGAACCTCGCGAAGGCGTTGCTCCGGTGGTCCAGGATGTTTATATCGTCGCGAAGGACATGCGCGACGCACACACTGGCGATGAAGTGTTGGTGCGATTATTGAAACGACGCCGGAGCGGTGGGCAACGGTGCGGTCGGATCGAGGAAGTCCTCCAGCGTGCCACACACACGTTCGTCGGCACTTACTTCGAATACAGCGGGCAGGGTCACGTGCAGGTCGACGGCCCCACGTTTAACAAACCAATTTTGGTAGGCGATTCCGGTGTCAAAAATGCACAGCCGGACGACAAAGTCGTCATCGAGATGTTTCGTTTTCCTAGCCATTGCCGGATGGGCGAAGGGGTGCTGACACGAGTTCTAGGGCGTCGCGGCGACTCAGGGGTGGACATACAGTCGATCATCTGCGAGTTCGATCTGCCCGATGAGTTTCCTGACGACGTGATCGAGGAAGCAAGATTTCAGGCCAGCCGGTTCCATGAAAGCAATTTAGACGGACGGCTGGACTTGACCAACGAAATCATTGTCACCATCGATCCAAAGGGCGCTCGCGATTTTGACGACGCAATTTCTCTGACACGTACCGATCAGGGAAACTGGCGGTTGGGTGTCCATATTGCGGATGTTTCGCATTTCGTACCGTCGGATAGCGTGCTGGATCGGGAGGCGCTAAAGCGTGGCAACAGTGTCTATCTGCCGGGTCACGTATTGCCAATGCTGCCGGAACTCATTTCTAACGGAGTTGCCAGCCTGCAGCAGGAAAAAGTCCGTTACACGAAGTCAGTATTCATCGAATTCACCACGGACGGGGTTCCCGTTGACACTACGTTTGCAAATTCGGCGATCAAAGTGACACGACGGTTCGTTTATGAGCAGGTCCTGCCGATCATTCGCGATCCGGATCGTTCTGGAAAACGAGTCAGTGTCGCTGTACGAGCATTGTTAGCCGACATGCACCAGTTGGCAATGGTTCTTCGCAAGCGGCGGTTTGAAGCGGGTGCACTAGAGTTGAATCTACCGGAGGTGACAATCGAATTCGACAAGGACGGACGTGTTGCCGGAGCACATCAAGTCGAACATGGTGAGAGTCATCAGATGGTCGAAGAGTTCATGCTGGCAGCCAATATTGCCGTGGCGACAGAGTTGGATGATTGTGGGATGCCGTTCCTGCAGCGTGTTCACGACAGGCCCACCCTGTCGAAGCTACGGGCGTTCGCCGAATTCGTCTCGGTCCTAGGTTGTCGGCTGAAGCGAATTCAGAGCCGGCACAGTTTGCAAGAATTATTGAATCACGCCAAAGGTGAGGTTTTCGAGCAAGCCGTCAATTACGCACTGTTAAGAAGCATGAAACAGGCTCAATACACTGGTATGAACATCGGACATTATGCACTTGCCGTTGAGCATTATTGTCATTTTACGAGTCCGATTCGCCGTTACCCAGACCTGACCGTCCACCGGCTGATCGATCAAATCATCATGCGGCGCCGGCGACTTTGCGGACCGAGCCAGGCGGAATTGACCAAGTTGGGATCTCACTGTTTGAGTACCGAACGTCGCGCTGACGCGGCCGAGCGCGAATTGACCAAGATTAAACTACTGACGTTTATGATTGATTCGGTTGGTGAGGAGTTGGAGGCAACTATTACGGGCGTCGAACGGTTTGGGATTTTCTGCCTGGGTATTAAGATTCCGATTGAAGGGCTGGTTCACATTAGTTGGCTTTCCGAAGATGACAACTTTTACTACGAAGCGTCGACGATTAGCTTAATTGGTCAGCGCAGCGGACGGCGGTACCGATTGGGAGACCGGGTGCGTGTCAAGGTTGCTCGGGTAGATGTCGATCGCCGCATACTCGATTTCCGCATTGTTTCGAACAGCTGGCCCCGCACGTCAGAAAATCCAAAACGAACAAAGACGACTGTTCAGCAGAAGCAGTCTCGACTGCGCCGTTCGGCGCCCGGATCTCGTAAACGCTCCAAGCGGAAAACTGCAGAAAAGACGGGCCGTCAGTAGTGCAGGAAATGTCGACGACGTTCGAAGGTGTAACTTTTGTGATCCGACCTGCAAATTACCAATGACCGTTGCCAGTGCGTCCAATTAGTATTGCCGGAGTCGAGCTGACGGAACGGCGGAGGAGAATGCAAGTTCTCAACGCAGAAGGAGCGGATCATGCAGGCCTCACTGTTAAGAACTGTCTGTCACGATTGGCATGTCGCTCACGGTGGGCGAATGGTTGAGTTTGCCGGTTGGACAATGCCCGTACAGTATTCGACCATTACCAAGGAGCACAACGCCGTCCGTGACGCGGCCGGCTTGTTTGATATCGCTCACATGGGACGCTTGCGTTTCACTGGACCCGACGCCTGTCGCTTCCTCGATATCATTGTGACAAATGATGTCACCAATCTACAAGTCGGTCAAATCCGTTACGCATTGGTGACAAACTCGGACGGTGGGATTCTTGACGACGTGTTGGTTTACCGGTTCGACGGTTTCTACTTTCTTGTCGTCAATGCATCGAATCGACAGAAGATCGTCAGCTGGATTGATCAACACCGCCACTCGTTCGATGTTGATGTCGAAGATCTGACGTTCGAGCAATTCATGCTGGCACTGCAAGGTCCACATGCGGTCGCAATCCTGAAGTCCTTGGTCGATTGTGAGATCGATGCCCTACGCTACTACCACAGTGTTCAGTCGTCCTTCTTGGATGCGCCAGCGTTGGTGAGTCGTAACGGATACACTGGCGAAATCGGATTCGAAGTTATCGTTTCCGTCGAAATAGCGCAGCAGTTTTGGGAAACATTGATCGATCGCGGGCGATCGTACGGTCTGCTGCCAGCAGGTTTAGGATGTCGAGACACATTACGGCTGGATGCCGCCATGCCGCTGTATGGTCACGAATTGAACGAGAGCATCGACCCTTTTACGGCCGGATTGTCCTTTGCCGTCAAACTGGATGCTGGCGACTTCATCGGCAAAGAAGCACTCATCGTCGCGAGGGAGAACAAGAATCGCCAACGACGTATTGGTCTAAAACTGTCTGGTCGCCGTATTGCCCGTGAAGGAGCTATACTTTTTGTTGGCGACCAGCAAGTCGGTGAAGTGACGTCTGGAACGTTTTCGCCCACATTCGAAAGACCGATTGCCATGGCCTACGTCAAGCCGGCGTTCACTGAACCGGGAACTATGCTTCAGGTCGATATCCGCGGTAAACGCGAACAGGCCATCGTCGTGAAGTTGCCGTTTTACAGACGGCAGTGAACCAAGCGTAAGTCGATCGCGCAGTCTTCCCTGATCATTGGTACCATTGCCAGTCCGTCCTACAATGTGTTCACCGCACATATAGACAGGGACACGCTCGCAGATTGAGACTTCAGTATCATGCTGGACAACCGCGAAGTTGCGAAGGCCAGTTTGTTGATGGCGGTGGTGCTGGCCGTATGCCGGTTCGCGTCTTTGGGGAAGGAGTTGTATGTCGCATCGATTTTTGGAGCAGGAGTGGTTGTCGATGCGTATGCACTAGCGCTGATGATTCCAGCTTTGGGCGTTTCGTTTTATGTGAACGCCGTTCGGCGTGCGTTTCTCGCTCAGTATCCCAAACATGAAGCGGTTGGTGCCGAGGCCGCCTCGCACTTTGCAAACCAGTTTCTGATTAGTTTGTTAGCCGTTTCAGTTTTCCTTGCCGTTGCGATTTCATTCGGCCTGCGGTCGATCTTGCCTCGATTGGTTTTCGACACGAATCCCAAGGTTATCGCAGGATTTATGGAGTTGACGATTCCCGCGGCATGGATGATCGTCCCGATGTCGTTGGTTTCGGGATTCATCGCAATATTGAATGTGCGACATCGGTTTTCGTCGCCGCAGTGGACCCACGTCATTCCGACTGCCGGAGTGATTGTGGCACTTTTATTTCTGGGACGCGGTTCGGGTGCGCGGGGGTTATTGTATGGGCTGTTGGCCGGCAGCACGTTGCAATGTGGAGTCCTGTGGTGGATGGCGAGCCGCAGCGGACATCGGACCACTTGGCGAATCAACTGGCGGATCAGTGCGTTCACGGCGCTATGGATGCTAAGTTTTCCATTTATTGTGCTCGACGCCCTGGGGCAGGGAAACGTCTACATCGATCGCGCGATGGCCACCACGCTCGACCAAGGTAAGGTGAGCGTGCTGTACTGGAGCGCTTTAATGAAGGACTTCATTTCAGGGACATGGATCGCTTCGATATTGTGGGTCCTGATGCCGCATTTCTCCGAGCAGGTTCAACGCGGAGAAACTCACGAACTACGACGGTCGTGCGCATTGATCCTGCGATATTCGGCAGTGTTGCTGTTCCCTATCTCGGCACTTCTGGTGGTATGCGGACCGCCGTTGTTGTCTCACTTTCAACTCGGTCAATTCGATGCAGACGCGGCTCGGTGGCTGGTCTGGTGCGTTGCCGCGTATGGTTTAGGGCTGTATGCGGAACTAGCCAGCCCCGCGCTCGCTCAGGCGATGTTGGTGTTAGGGCGAATTCGGACCTTGGTTCTCATTGGCATATTTGGCTCCTTCCTACCGAATATTGTGTTAAACCTGCTACTGATTCGTCCGTTGGGCGTGGTTGGACTTGCCTTGTCGACCTCGCTGGTTGCGTGGCTGACCCTGATATGTCACTATCTCACGCTCCGACGCTCGCTTGGAATTGACAACGAGCGACGCTGTGTGCGAACGGTCATGGGAAGTCTGATGGCTGCCGTCGTCATGGGCGTTGTTGGGTTTGCATTTTACACAGGTGTCGTCCAATTTTGGCCCGATCGGAGTTGGAGCGAGTTGGTAGGTGGTGTAGCAGCGGCTGCAGTGGGACTGGCTGTGTACTTTGCGCTGATGCTGATTTATCCCGGAAATGACGATGCTCGCGCGGGGTTCAAAATTCTCAGAGAGAAAGTCCGAATGTAGAACCCGGATATCATTTATAGTCATATTATTTTGAGCCATTACGCTCTGTGTTCCAAATAAGTCGTTAGGCAGAGCCTGAGCGATGCTCTCCAGTCAAGTCAGGAAAATCCTGACTTGGCCTTCGGTTTCATGGAGAAGTTGCGTCGCGTTTTCACGCAACGCATCCCTTTGGGATGCCATTGTGTTTGGCCAAAGAGACCTCTACGGACCGATTCCTAATCCCTGATGTTGATTCTTTCAGTGTGGAGTCAAAAGATCTCTAAGCCTTATACCCTTTTCATCGTTACAGATGGCGATTAGAGTATTCTCGTTCGTTGGTCATGCTGCAACAAAGGTAGGCTTGATCGCTAGCTCCATATTTGTTTTTCGTATGCTGTTCGGGATGATTCCAGGTGGACCTTCGTCCCGGCGGACCTAAGTTCGAACTGATGATCGTTAGTTGGGATTGGTTAAAACAGTACGTTCAGCTCGAAATGCCGCTCGAAGAATTGACCGAGCGGTTGACGATGACGGGCTTGAACCTAGACGGCGTCGCTGATGTCGATGGAGACATTGCGATCGACCTGGAAGTGACCAGCAATCGGCCGGATTGTCTGGGCCACATTGGTGTTGCTCGTGAAATCAGCGTGCTTTTCCATCGCGAACTCAAAATTCCGCTGGCTCATCCCCAGTCGATTGGTCAGGCAACGTCGGATGTCACATCAGTCCAGATTGAATGCGAAGACTTGTGTCCGCGGTATTTTGCGCGTGTCATTCGTGGTGCGAAGATTGGCCCCAGTCCCGATTGGATGCAACGGCGACTCAAGACGCTTGGCATTGGGGCTATCAACAACATTGTTGACATAACTAACTATGTGCTGTTCGAGTGCGGCCAGCCACTGCACGCATTCGACCTCGACAAATTGAACGATCAGCGCATTGTCGTTCGACGACCGCGGGACGGCGAGACATTAGTTGCCATTAATCATACGAGATACCAGTTGCCGAGAGAGATATGCGTCATCGCTGACGCCGGCCGTGCGGTTGCGATTGGCGGCATCATGGGGGGGCTGGATACCGAAATTAGTGACCGGACCACAAATGTGCTTATCGAAGCGGCTGACTTTTCTCCAGTGGCAATCCGTAGTACGGCCCGGAAGCTGAATCTGAATAGTCCTTCGTCGCATCGATTCGAACGCGGAATAGATGCGTGTTGGCTGGACTGGTCGAGCCGACGATGTTGTGAATTGATCTTGGAACTAGCTGGTGGCGAACTCCTCGATGAGGCCGCATTTTCTGGAACATTGCCTGCAGATTCACGTGTTCCGGTCACCCTCAGATTCAATCAGATTCCGCGAATTCTGGGCATTGATATCACGCCGTCGGATACAATCGACATACTGACCAACTTGGGGCTGAAGCAGGACGGCGAGCCAGAGAACGGTGCGTGCCGATTTGAGCCCCCGTCGTGGCGTCGTGATCTAATGCGCGAGTCCGATTTGATCGAAGAAGTTGCCCGCATTCACGGTTACGAAAAGATTCCCGAGGACGTCAACGTGCCACTGCAACTCAGCGAGAAGACTCACCACGATCGAGTGGTTGAACGTGTTCGCGACGCGTTGATCGGCGCAGGTATCTTTGAAGCTATCACACTATCGTTCATCAGTGAGGACGAGTTCGAGCTGTTTACACCGCGGCACGATTTCCCAATGCTGCGGGTCGATCATTCATCACGCCGACACGAGAACATTGTGCGGCAAAGTTTGATCCCCAGTCTTCTGAAGTGCCGGCGTGAAAACGAACGGCGTGGTTCGTTTGACGCTCAACTGTTCGAGATCAGTAATGTATTCTTGGCCACCGAACCAGGGAATAGCCATGCCGAACCTACGATGATCGGCATCATCAGCGGAAATTCATTTGGTGATATAAAAGGTGTTATCGAAACTCTGGCCTACAGTGTTAACCATTCGGTGTCTCTCACCGTTCGTCCGTGTGGAATTCCTCAATTTGTTCCCGGGCGCGGCGCCGAAGTTTTTCTAGACGGAATCTGTTGGGGCTGGTTGGGTGAAATTAGCCGCGACGTTTCGGACAAATTGGACTTGCGTGATGCCGTTGTCGTAGCCGAATTGGACTTGTCCGTGCTCAAGGCCGTCGCGAACCTGACACCGACCTATTCCGAACGCCCCAGATTTCCTGCGGTTGCCCGCGACCTGAACTTCCTACTGGATGAAGACGTGACATGGCAACAACTGGAATCGGTTGTCCATGACGTAGCCGGTCCGTTACTAGAGTCGGTTTCCTTTGGTGGGCAATTTCGGGGCAAACAGATCGGATCCCACAAGAAATCGTACGTGATCACCATTAACTACCGTTCGCGGGAGCGAACGCTCACGAACGAAGAAGTTGAGCAATCCCAAAAAAGCGTGATCCAGGCTTGCGAGAACAAATTGGGGGCGAGCTTGCACTAGACTCTAAACCAGTCAACAAGGGTCCGGACATTAGGATTCGTATGCCCTTGCACTATCAGCTTCTGATCGTATTTATTGCCGGTGCTTTAATTGGGTTGTTCATCAATTCAGGCAACATCGATTTGGTGCCAGCACGTGTCGAACTGACTCGGTCGGCTTGCTGCTCGGTATGACAACCAACATGGACGACATGGTACGTTACGAAACAGTTGCCGTGTTGTTTTTCGCAGTCGTATTATGGGCATGTGCCGATTGAGTCGAAAATTCTTGTGGTGTTCATTGCTTTACTCGCCAGCGATGGCGTCGTTGAGATTCCTTTTGTTGGTTTAGTAACCATGGCCATCGTGTTGCAGGCGGCCGGTCTGTCAATCGACGCGCAGGGTCTGATCATCGTCATGGACTGCGAGTCGGATACATTGGCTTTCGTCGAGTAGCAACGTATCGTTTCCACAACTCGCTGGATGCGATGGGAACTGTTGGTTTCAAAGAATTGCGACTCAGGATGAGGCAGCAGTCGAAGGAAGCAACCGATAACCACTCAGGCCACTAGTATACCGGCACAAACAGTGAGAGTTGGTGGGGTTCGCAATTGTCCAGTTAATCCCAATCCACCGGGCCAGTCGCACTTTTGGAAGGGCGACTGTTCCAATTCCCAGACCATCGGCCTAGGGTTCTGGACACGATCAGTTTTCGCTAAAGTTTAAACGACGCAGCGCCTCGCGACCGAGTGGATCTCTGATGAATTTTTCGAGACAATCCGGACAAAGATCGAAGCGGAAGTTCTTTGTATTGCACATTTGGAGGTCACTTTTCCCGGTTGCTTCCATTTCTTCGATCAGACTGGCGATTTCTTGAAGATGGTCTGCCTCTAAATCCGCTTCGTCGAGTTCTTCTGGATCGAATGCGGGATACACTTCCATCTTAGCAACAAACCGTCGATTGCCTAATTGTTGTCCACAAAGGTCGCACGAAAAGTGCAGCATGGGAACTGAATCCTTACTCCGACTAGGACGGCGATACTGATGACTTCAAACTAGAGGACAACTGAATTGTAAGCACAAATCGCAGATCGTTGAAAGGCACTTTTCAGAGTTTTTTTTTCGCTTACTTGGCTGACAGACGCACTACGCCATCCCAATCCGGCGGCGCAATCCGATTGTTCTGGGCGATCAACATCGTCAGGAAGTCTTGCGCGCGATCGTACGGCGGCATATTGTGCAAATGGTGGTAGGCATCTTCCCAATGGCCATCAATAAAGTGTTTGACGCCCAGTTCGTATTGTTCCAAATGAGCATCGGTCAATTCAGGCCACTCCGATTCGGGCGGCAACAACTCACTTACAATTGTCGGCGTCTCGATCCCAATTGGCAGAACTTTGGCCAAACGGCGCGTACGTCCTTCGCGACGGTCTAGTTTGTGGCGAACAATTTCTGCTGTTGCCTCATCCAGCAGAATCGGCACCCGCAGTTGACTGGTCATGCTTTCCAACCGGCTGGCCAGATTCACAACCGGGCCGAACACAGTCACTTTGACCTGATCCACTGTACCAATTTTTCCGGCGACGGCATTGCCATGAGCGATGCCAATTCCCATCTGAAAATTGGCCAATGCATGTCCTGCTGTCTGGATAGCCCGAGCAAATTCTGCTCGAATGCCCAGTGCCGCACGGCATGCATTCAGTGGTGCTTCGTCCGAAGCGAACGGCCAACCCCAAAACCCTAATGCCGCGTCCCCCTGAAAATCTCCCGTGACCCCTCCATGTGCTAGAATATGGTGAGTCATTACGCCCAATGCATTGCTGACTCGGTTCAACAGACCGATCAAGTCGTCAGCCAATATTTCGGCCTGTTGACTAAAACCGCGCAAGTCGCAAAACATGACGGTAACGTCGCATTCACGAGGCTCAAGCAAATCCGTGTTCAACTCGTCACCAAGTGCGGAAAGAATTGTCGGTGCGAAGAACTGCCTTAACCCTGCCTGCTGACGCTCTAATTTGTTCAGCCGTCTAACGGAGCTGATAATTTCGGATACGAGTTCCGTGAACTTCACGTCGCCTTGTAAGGATACGCTGTCTGTATCCGTCGACGGTTCTTTGACAAATGGGCGGTCCAGCCGGCCAGCCACATAAAGGCCCCACGAATCGCCCACGGGTTCAGAAACCGGAGTGCAGAAAGCCCAATCGAATTCCGCCATGGCGGTGTATTCCGCATTCGGTTGCTCCTGCGATTCCCAAATGTGTAGAACACTGCTGCCACGTTTCTTGATTGCTTCGGCGACAAGTCGTTCGCTCGGTCGAAACTTGCCGGCCGTTTCGTGACGCCGGTCCCAGTGTAGAACACGCATCAGATTGTCGTCATCCAGCTTGACAATTGCCACTGCTTCCGCATGAGCGACGCCGGCCAGCAACAAATTGACTAATCGGTGGTACAATTCGAAATCCGTACGCGAGCCCCAAATGACTTCAGGTAGATGTGTCAGCACGTCAATCTGTTTGTCAGCGTCATGAAATCGAATTTTTTGCAACTGCTGTCTGCTGAACGTGAGTTTTTCTACCAGCGCAGCGTCCTGTGGCAGCGGCGGTTGTCGGGACAAGACGACGCGAAACAGCGTTGAACCCAAGACGAATTGCTGATCGTCATGCACACGACAGCTATTGACTTGTTGACCATCAAAAAAAATCAGGTTTGTTGCTCCTGACAGCTTCTCGATGTCAATGCAATTCGCCGATGTCGTCAGACGCGCGTGCCAGCGTGAAATGTGCGGATCCCAGGGTACAGACAGATCAGCCTCTTCGGTGCGACCTAATGTATATGATCCATCGCCAGAAAGAGCATTTTTCCAATACTGACGAGGTTCAGGTCCTTCAGCAATAAGTTCGAACACAGTCTCGCCCTTTAAAGCGCGTGACAAATCCAAGTAGTAGGAATTTTCCGAGTTCCGTTAGGGGACGGCGTACCGCATGAGGCTGCTCCAATCCACCCTCAAGGTTGGCCAAGTACCGTGGAGTCGTCTGGACGATGGCCTGCACGATTTTTCGTCCAGAGCCGCAAACTAGGGTCGTTTAGTGCTTTCAAAACCAAATACCAAAGCGTGCCGATCAACAAACAGCTGACGACCAACGCCCACCAAGCATAGCGCTTCAGCTCTTCTTGCAGTTGCTCGATCGGTTTTAATGCTTCTTTCTTACGCTCTTGGACAACAGCTGTCCAATCCGTTTTTCCTACTGGGCAGAATGCAGCCAGCCAAGGCCCACCGTATTCTTTGGGAGAAATTTGTGTGGAACCAACAGGATCCTCGTAAGCAGCGTACCGATCCACTCGATCGATGTTTTGGTTGTCACTCGGGCTGTGCAATCGTCTTAGCCGCTCAAGTTGCTGACCTTTCAACGTCAACGCTTCGTACCGTTGGTTCGGCAAACTCTCGAGGTGTTTCTTCATCCAGGGATGAGCCAGCAAGTTTCCGTTCCGGTTGTCGACTAGGGCGATGATACGACTCAATTCCTCGCCGCGCCGGCCACGGATGCGCGGTTCGTGTTCGGTCAACAGGTCTCCCAAGTGTGTCGTTCGACCAAGTACACCGATAACGGTTTCGTTATCCACGTCCCACACAGGCACCGAAATTGCCACCATGAAGCGATTTGTCGCACGGCTGCGAAAAGGCAATGAAATATGCGGCCCATGAATTGGTTCGATGTCATCCGGAACCTGCTTTGAAGGATATTCGCGGTCTCGGCCGTGAAAATAGTCGCGAAAGTTCCAGCATTTGTTGATGGTGTTCGGATCATGGGGTTGACGCCACCGCTGGTAGCCTTTGGAGTCGGTGAGAAACCAACTTGTGTCTGTTTGTCGTCCCTGCTGTTCGCGAGCCTTGTCGATTTTTTCCTTCCAACGACGAAAAATTTCAATGAACTGTTTTCGTACCGACCACGAAGTTACCTCAGATGACTGGATCGCTGCACGCAACGGCAGATCGGCAGCGATGTCGACCGTTTCCAGCAGTCGGTCTTCCAACATACTTTCAATACTGCTGGCAAGAATCTCAACGGTGACTGCGGCGCCCTGTAGAGCACGCTGGGTCATTTTGTCCCTGGCTGCCTGCCGGTAGGTCTGCATACCGTCCAGAGCAAATAGGAACATGGCTACAAGCAGCAATGCGGGGCCGACACCTCCTAGGACAATTAGCGGTCGACGTGATCGTTGCCGGTCTCGTAGTTCCAGCGTGTCCAGTACGGCCTGTGCATTGGGATATCGTTTTTGGGGATCGACGTGCAGGCAGCGATCGACGATGTCAGCCAATCGCTTGTCGATTCCAGAAATGACGCGGTGACGATTTGGCTTCGGATATTGTTTGACAATTCGGCGATAGATGCCAAGCCGTTCTTCCAAAGTTCCGGCTGAATGAATCAGTTGCTCATTCTCCTTGGTCCGATACGGTGGCTCACCGCAGAGTAAATGGTACAGCAGTGCTCCCAACGCGTAGACGTCCCAGCGAGCATCCGGGACGGTTTTTAGATCGGCCTGTTCGGGAGCCATGTAGAACAACGTCCCCAGCGCCGGGTCTTGTTCGTAGGACAATCGCGACTGGCCGAAGTCACACAGACGCGGTTCCAGGTCTTTATCCAAAAGCACATTGGCCGGCTTTAAATCGCAGTGCAGAATGCCGCTGCCATGTGCATGGACCAGTGCGTGCAGTATGGACTTCACAATTCTGACCGATTCGTGCTGTGCAAGCGGACCGTCGGCCACGTGCGCAGCCAACGATCCATTTTCCATATATTCCATGACGTAGTAAGGAGGATCACTGTCCCAGCCAACATCAAGCAGACTGATGATATTGCGTGATGTATACAATACCGCTAACTTTTCGACTTCCCGGTTTAACAGCGACCAATCCAAACCGCGGCGGTGAGTGTAGAATTTTATGGCAACTTTCTTTCCCGTGTTATCTTCACGTGCCAGCCAAACCGAACCATACGCGCCTTCGCCGAGACACCTGAGCACGCTGTAACCTGGGACTTGTGCCACCGGTTGTCTTGGTCTGCGGCTTAATCGCTCGGCCCGCGCAACGGCTTCGGCGTCTTGTTGCAAAGTTTTCGGTTCATTCACAACCGATTCATTCTGACCGCTTCGTACTGCGTGTTCCGTATCGGGATCGGCTGACATCGATCTCTCCCGGGAAAATGTAGCA
>CAUZSN010000060.1:0-17165 GCA_963582345.1 Planctomycetota bacterium | reverse complement strand
GCGCCGAGCCACGTCGATCGGGATGCTGACCGAATTGAACATGTCTTAGAGCCAGAATTACTAAATGAACTAGAGGAGTTGCTGATTCAGCGATTCCCTGAACTGAAAATTCTTCCCAGCCCACACCCGCTGTAACAGCAACCCAGTGCTGTCGTACTAAAACCGACCATGCCTTCTGAAATCCAACAAATACTGTCCCGTTGGGATCCAAGTGACACATGGATCGTGATCACGGCCGCGTTAGCGGCGATGGCTTGTGCGCTACCCGGCACGTATCTCGTGCTGCGCCGGCAGAGCATGGTGGGAGATGCCTTGACACACACCGTCCTACCCGGAATTGTAGCGGCTTTCTTGTTCGCTCACTGGCTCAAATCCTCAGGTTGGATCGAATCGCACAAAAATCACGCGACTCATACGAACGCATTCGATTCGACCAGTTATGCACTGATGTTCGTCGGCGCAATTGTTACCGGTATCCTGACCTCGCTGCTGACCGAATGGGTGCAAAAGCTAGGTCGAGTCGAAAGCTCCGCAGCAATAGGAGTCGTCTACACGACCCTATTCGCAATCGGACTATTGATGATTCGCATCGCGGCTGACAGCGTGCATATTGATCCAGATTGCGTTCTTTACGGTAATATTGAAACCGTGTTTGTCTTCACCGTTCCGGACACCCTCGCTGAGTCATCGCTAATCTATCGCTACCTTGGTGATATACAGAGTGTGCACGACATCCCGCGACCTGCTCTGGTCAGTGGTTTATGTTTAACGGTAAATGGCATATTGTTGGTTCTCTTTTTCAAGGAGCTGCGAATCAGTGCGTTTGATCCGAGTTTGGCAACGACGTTGGGCATCAATTCACACGTGATGCACTATGCTCTTATGGCTGTCACAGCAGCGACGGCTGTCGCTTCCTTCGAAAGTGTGGGCAACATCCTGGTGCTCGCCATGTTGATCGTGCCGCCTGCCACCGCTTACCTGATGACAGACAAATTGACGAGATTGATCCTTATCGCTCTGATTGTGGCAGCAATGAGTGCCGTGTTGGGTCACGTGTCCGCTTTGACACTACCGCCATTGGTTTTCGGCCGGTTGGGATTCGATACGGTCGACGACGCCAGCACCTCTGGTATGATGGCAGTCGCCAGCGGGCTGTTGTTCTTACTCGCACTTTTATTCGGACCACAGCATGGCATTGTTAGCAAGCTTGCCCAGAACAACCTGCTTAGTTTACGAATCGCTTGTGAAGATATTCTCGGGATGCTGTACCGACTTGAAGAACAAGACGTCACGGTCGGCAAGATCTCAGCCCACAAACTCGCGAAAGGCTCTCGAGGCGCTACACTGATTTGGGCGACGTTTGCCGTTTGCTGGCTGCGTCTGAATCGCAAAGTGGACATCGTTGATTCATCTTATTGTCTCACCGAACTTGGACGCGAATCCGCCAAACGATTAGTCCGCTCACACCGCCTCTGGGAAAGTTTCCTCGCAAAACACTTCACCCTTCCCAACGACCATTTACACGGATCGGCCGAGCGCGTCGAACACTTCCTCGATGCCGATGTCATGGACCAATTGGCCGCGGAGTTGGACACGCCCGACTACGATCCCCATGGCCGAACTATCCCAACGCAAAACGAAGCCAATCCAGATTATTCATGACTCCGTGCTGCTGGAACGAGCAAACGCTACCTCTTCCAGAACTACGGTCGCTTTCCCTTGGTCACTCCGCAGATAAAACGCGACGTCGAGCGTCTGTGTTTGCCCTGTTCCAGCAGCACGTTGCGAGATCTTGTTCCGACTTCCGCGAATAATCTGGGCTCGGCCGATCCTTCTAGAGCAACCAGTCTTGCGGCCTACAAAGCGTCGCTGGTCGAACATCGCGATATCTGGAATCCTGCAATGAACTCTCAAGTAATCTTTAGCTGCCAAAATTTTATTTTCGATTCAAAAACAGTCGAATCCAATAAAGAAATACTCAGCGCCAATACGAAAACCTATGGCAGGCGACGGATTTCTCGAACACGAATGGTGTACATCTACTTTTTAAAGTGGCCTAGAGAAATGTAGAGGAGCCACATGGACGTAAAGCAATCTCGTATAGCAACATATAGTTTTCTGGTTTTAACGGCGACTAATTGGAGTGGAGCAGGCATTAGTTCGACTAATCTCTATGCAGATCCCCCAGTTTCACATACATGGACCGAGCCTACAATCAAATCGCGGGATCATTCTACCCCTGAAGAATCCCCGTGGGTCCAATGCCAAAGCTGCCGCGAATCGCCGGGAACCTTGTTTCAGTGGAATTACGATACGAGCTTTTCAGGCGGCCCTAATCTGGACGAATCACTGGTCACAGACCGTCCGGATTTTACCGAAGCCGGTACGACTGTTGGATGCGGCGTGGCACAGCTTGAATTTGGCTATACCTACATCCTTGACGACGAACCAGGCACGACGCTAACGGGCCACTCGATAGGCGAGCCACTGCTGCGATTCGGAGTTCTTGCTAACTGGCTCGAGTTTCGAATTGGGTTGTTCCCGACCTATGAACAGGTGGAAATTGGCGGTGTGACAACAACCCGTTCGGGCGTAGAAGATTTATACGTGGGATTCAAGATCGGTTTGACTCCGCAAGAATGTATCTTGCCCGAAATGAGTTTGATTCCGCAAATGACCGTCCCGACGGGCAGCAGTGAATTCAGTAATGACGAAGTTCTACCCGGAGTCAATTGGATTTACTCTTGGGATGTGACCGAAGTGGTGTCGGTCGCAGGAAGCACGCAAGGCAATTGGACGTTGGACGAAGTCACCGGCAAGGCATACCTAGCAATCGCTCAATCGGCAACAGCGGCCTTTGGCCTGACCAATGAGCTAGGAATGTATACTGAGTGGTTTGCATATTTTCCAAGTGGATCAGATACTGCTCAGACTGAGCATTATTTCAACGGTGGATTCACATATCTGGTCAGCAATGATGTTCAATTTGACATTCGGGCCGGATTGGGTTTGAACCGCGCTGCTGATGATTTCTTCGCTGGAGCGGGACTATCGATTCGGTTCCGCTAAGCCAAAGTCGATTCATCGTCCATCCTTGGCCACGCCAGTCGAAATCGGCAGCCCTGGTTCGGGGCGCTCTGAACAGTAATCGCACCACCATGCTCGCCAATGATTTTCTGACTGACCGCCAGACCAATTCCGGTACCACGGGCTCCCTTGGTTGATTCAAATATCTCGAAGACAACGGAAAGTTTGTCCTTTGGAATTCCCGGTCCGTTATCGCCAACTTCAACAAACAGTTCGTTCACCAGTGAATCGAATCCAGTTTGAACTTGAATGGACGCGTTTTCCATTCCTTCGACCGCATCGATTGCATTGAGCACAATGTTCAATACAGCTCTGTAAATTCCTTCTGGATCGAACATCGTCCGAGGGATGTCAGACGCTGGTCGCCAGTCGAACTGGACCTGATATTCGTCAGCGCGAGACTGCATCAGCTCACATACATCCTGAACCGTTTCGTTTAATGATGCTAACTCCAAGGCCGGCTGGCGCTGGGTAGCGAACGAGAGCATGTCCATAACCAGATCGTAAATCCTATTTTGATTCTTATCGACGATTTTCCAGCCTTTGTCGATCAACTCTTCGTTATGATCTTTCAGTCCCCTGTCGATCAAGAAACTGCCTCCTCGCACTCCCTGCAGGATGTTCTTGATGTGATGGCTGAGGGTCGTGATCGTTTGTCCGATAGCCGCCAACCGTTCCGCCTTGACAAAGGCCTGTTGATAGCGGTTGTTTTCAATGGCCAATGCTGCCTGGCGACCAATGGCGACCAATAGTCGCAGTTTGTCCTCGTTGAACGTGTTGATATTGCCGCCAGCCAGGATTACCTCGTCCTGCGTCCTCGTCGTATCAACATAGATGACTCCCATAAATTCGTATCGACCTTGTATAGGCACGCACATCGCCTCTCGAATACCCGATTGAAGAATACTCTGAGCCGTTTCAAATCGGCGATCGCGGCGTGCGTCTGACGTGCGAACGCCCTGACCATTCTTCAGGACGTAATCGACGATTGTGCGTGAAACCGGCATCTTGTCCTTTGGGTCTACGCGGTGATGATGACTTATCACCTGAGGCAAGACTTCTCCGGTCTGTGCGTCAGCCAGCAATATGCAACCGCGGTCCGCGCTGACGACCTCAATCGTCATTTCCAGAATGCTTTTCAGTAACTGGTCCAAACTAATCGACGGACTAACGGCTGCTTCGGACATTCGGTACAGTGCCCGCAAATTGGCCAACATTTGGGCCATCCGAGATTGATCGACTGCGACGGACGGCTTGAGTAACTCTGCGTCAGCATCCCGCTCGACTTCATCCACAATATGGGAAGGATCCTGCCGCCCCAGCAGATCAACCTTCTCGGCCACAAACTTTTGCACATCGTCGGTCGTTTTAAAAAACAACACGATGCTGTGGCCTAATTGAATTTGATCGCCGTTCGTCAATTCGCGTGAACTAACTGCGGCTCCATTGACGAATGTCCCGTTCGAACTGTTCTGATCAGTAATGATGAACGAGCCATGCGCGTAGTGAACGGTGGCGTGCATCCGCGAAACCTCCGTGTCAAGAACACGGATTTTGCTTTGAATCCCGCGACCAATCGTGACCGTTTCTTCGTCGATCTGAAAACGGGCACCCTGATTGACACCTTGGATGACCAACAACATCGCTTCGGTCACGACTTTTTCTTCTCCGCGTGACTGCAATCAATAGACGCACTTTCGAGTCACCGGTGCAGGACTCGTGTGGAAAATATTATCATAGCAATCCAATGGTGTTGCGCCACCGCGCAGCATAGGAAAACCGAGAAAGATCAATCATCTCACAGATTGCTCTGGTCAAGCAGTCGCTCGATCGCTCGAATTAGCTCGCCGTATTGGAAGGGCTTTTGCAAGTATTGATCGGCGGACGACTGATCGAATCGAGTTGACGAATGACATTGGGCGGAACCGATGACCACGCGAGGAGCGCTGCTCCAATGCTGCAATTGATCGCGATCCTGTCGGTCCGTGTCAGCGTCGATCACGACGACGTTTGGAGATTTGTGGTCCTGATTTTTTTCGGTAAATGCCGTTCCACGGATCCGATTAACTTGCAAGCCTTGCGGCTCGAAGATGGCTTTCAGGACTTCTTCCGTCTCTGACAGTCCACCGATGACGAGGACGCTTTGTCCGTCCGACACGCTGCCTTCCTTCCCTGATCGAAAAACATGACCGATCAGACTACAACGTTGTGCTAAAGCTTCGCTGTGTGGCGTCTAACACGTCAGTCGCGTCATTAAGAGGGCAGGACAATAGCGAGATTCTCAAATCGTGTCAAAACCAGTTTTCGGACATCAATTGTCAAGACGTTGCAGTTTCAAAAACTCGCCAGTGACGATTTGTTCGCTAAAGAGATGACGATGCAATGTGCCGTTGAAACCGGTCGGAGTGCAGTAGTCTGGAACAATACACCCTAATGTCACAAGGGAACTCAGTATAAACAGAAGCATCTTTACTGATATCGGTTTCACCGGTGGCCTCCCTGCCATACCGTAAGACTACGTTCAGCGTGCCAATTTCAAGAGACGTAACAACCTTTGAACCGTCTGACAAAACAAAAAGCGGGACTACGAACAGAGTTTCGGTGGCAACACGGCACAAAAACTGTATCCGTACAACTCTTCCAGCCGAATACAACCGATACACATGGGAGTTTTTTTTAGTTTTCTTCGAACTTCGATTTAATTGGCAGTGCAGGTCAATCTTTCCGTGCACGAACGCAAATCAACGAGAATTTTTCGCAGTTTCTTGATACTGGCACTCGGGCTTTGTTCCTGTGGATGCGTCAAATCCACCCGTACGTGCATTCACAGTTCTCTCGCGACACCTTTGCTCGAAGAGTCAGTGGATGTCGAACCAGTTCGCGATGTGCTGTCAAACTGTGTTCAACTGGAGGTGATCCGCGAAATCACGGACTCCAAACAGGTTGTAACAACTTCGGCCGAGGAGGAAGAATTGGCTACGGACCAACCGGCCGCGCCAAGCAAGCTCGCGGCATTTAAAAATGGTATCACGGCCACTCAGTCCACGCAGGAATTATGTCTAGAAGACTTAGAGCAGATCGCACTGACCAACAATCCAACGTTGCAGCAATCCGAAGCCGTGGTCCAGCAGGCCCGCGGCCGACGTGTGCATGCCGGCCGTATTCCGAATCCGGTGATTGGTTATGTGGGTGGAGAAATCGGCGCCGAAGGAACCGCTGGACAGCAAGGCGGGTTTATCAGCCAAGAGATTGTCACAGCCAACAAACTACGGCTGAATCGGGACGTGGTCGATCAGGAGATCGATCAAGCATTATGGGAGTTGCAGGCCCAGCGACTTCGAATTCTTAACGATATCCGCGCACTTTACTACGACGTAATCAGCGCGCAGGAAGCGGTCGAATTGGCCAAGCAGTTGCAGCGCATCGCGCAGCAAGGCGTCACAGTCGTTCAAGATCTGTTGAAGTTGAAGCAAAGATCTCTTCCTGATGTCCGCCAAGCTGAAATCGAGCTTAACGAAGTCGGCATTCTGCTAGATACGTCACAGAACCGGTACGCTGCGGCATGGAGGCGGTTAACCAGCGTCCTTGGTCAAGCCGACATGCAACCGATCCCACTGCAGGGCCATCTTGATGAAAAACGAGCGAAACTAATCTGGGAGGAGACGTTGGAATGTCTACTTACCGAAAGCCCAGAGCTGCAAGCTGCGCAATCAAATGTGCGCCGAGCCGCTAGTCAGCTTCGTCGAGAATGTGTCGATCCGATTCCCAATCTGAATTTGCAAGTCGGAGTCCAACAAGACCATGGGACACAAGACACGATTGCCAATGTCCAACTGGCAATGGTCCTACCGGTTTTTTATCGAAATAAAGGAGCAATCGATGCAGCCTGGGCTGACTTACGTCGAGCACAACAGGAAGTTTTCCGGTTGGAACTTGTCTTGCGAAACCGGCTGGCCACATCGTTTCTCCGTTACGAAAACGCCCACAAACGAATTCATCGGTATCGTGAGAAAATTCTTCCCAAATCGCAAGAAAATCTAGACTTGACAACCGAAGGCTATCAGAAGTTTTCAGAATTCAGTTTCATTCAAGTGTTGACCGCCCGACGCACATATTTCCAAACCCACCTGAAATACATTCAGTCACTCACCGAACTGCGTAAGGCAGAGTCGGAGATTGCCGGTCTGTTGCTTACCGGCGCTCTAGAAAATGTGCCCTTACGATGAGTCTGACGATCGCGCAAAGACGATGCACTGTGGCACTCTCGTAGTAAACTGGACCGCTTGTTGTCTTCAAACTGATGTCTGGTCGGGTTCACACGTCGATAGGATTCGAGTATCCTGAGCGTGTAGACTTCTCGGACAAACTCGTTCGCCTTTGTGTGCTGGCGAACCTTGGAGTGACTGTGTGTGACGGTCCAGCCAGGTCGAATCAAATCCAAAAATCCTCGGTCGGCGACACGGTGGTTCGTGCTGCTGATCGTGGTTAGTGTGCTGACGGCATTGCCAATTGTCGGCATTTTATGGTGGCAGGATCGACCGCTGAATCAAGCCCGGCAAGCTTTGGTACAGGGTGAAACCCAGCGAGCACTTGAACTCGTGGATTGTTACTTGCAAGTACACCCGCAGTCTAATCGGGCGCACGCATTGAAGGCTCGTGTCCTCGTTGATTTGGGTCAGAGTGCCGATGCCATTCGCTTGTTCGAAAAAGTCGGTTATTCTGACAATGATGAGTTGCACGCCTACGCACAGGCCATGCTCCGTCAACAACAGTGGGCTCAAGCTTTGCCTATCTTGGAACAACTGCTACAGAAAGATTCGAAGAACGTTGACCTGTTGTACGAGATCGCGGTATGCCGAGCGAGTTTGGGGTTCATTAATGCGGCTCTTGAGACCGCAAAGGAATTGACCAAGCTTCCTGATTCCGAAGCACGTGGTAATCTGCTGGTCGGAATGCTGCAACGAGATCTAGATGACAACGAATCGGCTGTCGAAGCTTGGGAAATTTTATTGCGCCACAATCCCAACGCCGAGGAGCTGCAGCTGTCTGCAGACAAATTTTTTTTTCAGTATGGCTGTGCGTTAATGGAGATTGGTCGTCCCAAGCAGGCGCTCGAGCAACTTCGTCGCAGCATTGCTCTACGAGAGACCGCTCTAGCACACACTGTCATAGGCGAAGCTCGTTTTCAACTTGGGGAACCTGATTTGGCAATTACAGCTTGGCAAGCAGCCGTCACACGAGATCCGACAAATCGTGGATCACGCGTGGCGTTGGCTCGCGAGGCATTGGCACACGGGAAACCCCGCGACGCGCTTAATTGGCTTGAGCCAATTAAATCCAGCAAGAATCTTCAATGTAGCACAGCGTACCTGTTACAACGAGCCTATACACTTTTGGACGACCTAACCAGTGCCGCAGAATGGCGACAGCGCGCCGAAACTCTGAGAAAAAAAGAGCAACTGAAGGTTTCAATCCAACGGTGGACGAAGCAGTCACCGAATTCGTTTTGGTCGCGAGTCATTCGGGCTCATCAATTTGCACAAAACGGCAACTGGCAACAGGCCGAACATTTGGTGAACGCCTTGATACAAAAGAATTCCGAAGAACTGTTTGTGCGGGACCTGGCTGAAGCGATTAGAAGACGCGGTTCACTGCCTTCATTGGAAAGACTGCCGTTCAAGCTGTTTTGACCGTTTTGGTGGACGCCGATATAATCAAGTGTGCGCGGCACCAATTGATGCCGGTTTCACCCTTTCAGAAATCCGACTCTCATTTTCGTATTATCCAGCATGGTTCGACGGTTCCACCTTTTCTTAATGATAGCCGCTGTGCTGGTTATGCTCGCAACCGCAGCGTGGACGTTTCGCCAACAACTCTCGTTCGGGATCTCGCTCACTCAGCCTCAGAATAGCGTGCAGAGTGAGACAACTCCCTTGAACGATCCGGGAATTAAAGGCGACGGTCCAGAACGAACTTCATCGCATCCGCCAATCTACTTTAGCGAAGCATTACAAGGCTCTGGGATCGATTTCCAACATCAGAGTGGAACCTCGTCGGAAAAACCATTTCCGGTGGCAAACGGCAGTGGCGTGGCGGTTGTCGATTTCGATCTTGATGGTCGCTATGACATCTACTTTCTTACGGGAACCCCCTTCCCAAACGACCCAAATCGACAAAGGCCGGTGAATCGCCTATATCGGAACATTGGGGACTGCAAATTTGAAGACGTAACGGATCCAAGCGGGTTGGGACACAACGGCTACAGCACGGGCGTTGCTGTCGCGGACTACGACGCGGACGGATTTTCCGACGTGTATATCACCTGTTATGGTTCAAATCGACTGTATCGCAACCAGGGGGATGGGACGTTTGACGAAATCGGCCAAACGGTCGGGGTTGGCGACGACAAATGGGCCACCAGTGCCGCGTTTCTCGACTTCGATACCGATGGGTTATTGGATTTGTATATCTGCATCTATGGAAAATGGAGTTTTGAGACCAATGAATATTGTGGTGACCCGGTTCGCGAAATTCGGACTTTCTGTGGTCCCTGGACACTGCCGCCAGAAAAAGATGTCTTTTTCCGAAACCAGGGGAACGGTACGTTCAAAGACGTCACAGACGATGTCGGTCTGGGTCTGTCTTCGCGTGTTGCAAGAGCTCAAGGAGTCATTGCTGCCGATTTCAATGATGACGGCCTGATTGACCTGTACCTGGCCAACGACGTACATGCGAATTCCTTGTTTTTGAATGACGGTGGAATACGCTTCGATGACGCGACAGAAATCTCAGGCGCTGCATACGACCATCTTGGTCGTATGCAGGGGGGCATGGGAATTGATGCTGGCGATCTGAATGGCGACGGTCGTACGGATTTGTTCGTAACCAATTTTGAACAAGAGTACAACGCATACTACGAGGGTTCCGGAGGAGGATTCTTTCAGGATGTGAGTTACAATCGAGGCCTCGCCACCGGCAGTCTGCCCTGGATCGGCTGGGGCACGGCCTTTGTCGACTTGGACATGGACGGTTGGCGAGACGTCGTAGTTACCAACGGTCATATCGATGACAATCTTCACAAATTGGGACGTGATGTGCCGTACGCTGAGCCGCCGTTGGTGTGGCGGAATGTGGAGGGGCAATTCACCCTACTTGGACCTTCGGCGGGTTCATATTTCTCCCGATCACATGTCGGACGCGGACTCGCCATTGCGGATCTGGACAACGATGGTGACATGGATGTCGTTGTGACCCATATCGATGCGGCTCCAGCCCTGTTGCGAAATGAGTGTTTCTCAGCAACGAACAAACGCTCATGGATTCGACTGCAACTCGTCGGAACGCTCAGCAACCGCGATGCTGTCGGCAGCCGAATCACATTACAGACCGGTACGCGAACAGTGGTCCATCAGATCAAGGGAGGCGGCAGTTACCAATCGGCACACGAGTTACGACAGGTGTTTGCCATCAAGCCTGGCGACGTTGATGTCCGGGTTGAAATTCGATGGCCCAATAGATGCCAGTCCATCGTGACCGGAATTCAACCTCAGGCGACATATTGGATCATCGAGCCGGTTAATCCATCCGATCCTCCACAGGTCGTGAAGCAAGCTACACCTGTTGTAATCCAGGCACAACGAAGCTGATCGACAACCCTGTCAATTTTTGCGATTGATTCTCGCGAGCAACCGGGCGAATACAGACTGCCGCAAAGACACTTACGCAGCGGCCTTCATTTGTGGAAGCATTCCGCGACCAGCCGTTTGACTTCCGCGTACAGGCGGTCCATCGTCAACTGTACCAATTGCGTATAACGTTTCAATTCCCGGCAAGACGTGTTGGCCGGAACACAGATCGGTTTCGCCCATAGTCCAATAGATTTTGCGAATGTCGTCTCCCTCGTCGGAAACGGCAGTCCAAACGCTGGCCAACTCGGCGTTGATCCGTTCGAGCGAAGCGGTCAATTGTCGCGTTCGAGAATCCGCAAGCCGATATTCAAAGTCAAAGTTACCAATAAATAGGCATGACATTTCCAAGGCTCAATTGAACTTGAGGCAAAGTTTCGGACCGAAATGGCATTGGTGCACGTCGCATTTACAATCATTACGACCGGTAAATTATTCCAAGTTTCACACAATCACGGAATCGATCCCTCCGCCAGAAAGTTTGCAGGCCGAAGCATGCCAGCTTTGATCGGTTGAGGATCGGCGGAACATTTTGACGATCTTAACAAATGTAATGGGTGCAGGACTGGAGCCTGTTGCAATGCTTTTGACGGATGCTATTCATTGCACGGACCGATACGAGCTATGCGTAGATGCCTTGCGGCCATGCGATTGTTTATATCAGTTTTTCTTATCCTCATCTCCGGCTGCTCGCACAATGTCAACCCTCCGAGGATCACGCTAGACAATCCGAGTCCTCGAGATAATGAAATTGTCGTCCCGGCGGATCAGGATTGGGTTGATACTGGAATAGATGTTGCGTTAGGCGAGATATTGACGGTCGTCGGTCGTGGAAAAATTGTCGTTCGGCATTTGAATCGGCTGAAGCGTCGCAAACAAATTGAAGTTGGCGCGATCGGCACTTATTTCTTCGATGATGATGTCGTCGGTCGGGAATTTCCGTTGCCTAGTGCGGGCCGAGGGCCGGCTCCCTGTTACTGTCTGATCGGCCGCATTGGTGATGGTCCGCTCTTTTATGTCGGACGACAGCGAAGTTGGGAAGCCGAGCAGGCCGGCAGGCTGAAATTAGGCATCAACGACTTTGACTTCGCCGACAACAATGGCCAGTTCTTTGCTCAGGTAACAAAGCCACAAAGACTGCAGCCGGTGGGTTTTGAAGAACTCATTCCACCAACGGCGACTGATGGCCAACCGAAAGATTCTTGTACGGTAGTTGTCTTTTACGTCGATGGCCTGCGCCCGGACATCATTCGAGAAATGTCTGCAATGGGTCATTTGCCGACGATCAGTAAAGTCTTTCTGGAGGACGGAGTCCGGCTGAGCAATACATTTACGGCGTTTCCATCCGACACAATCACGTCCAACGGAACGATGTGGACGGGTTGTTTTTCCGATCGTCACGGTTTGAAGGAACACATCCGCTTCAGCAGGCGCCGTCTTGTATCGGAATCATATCTGGAGTCACTAGGACCGAATCGCTGCGCTCGGCTGCTCAGCCCGCAAGGAGTCGACAACTTCGTGCAAACGGCACAGGCCGTTTCACTGAAATTGGTCCGCGGTGATAATGCCAGCCGTCGTTGGTGGAACGCCAAGACGACCGGTATTCCTCCGATTTACGAGCATCTCCGGGCTCACGGTTTGGATTGGGCGACTGGGGTACTGCCGATGATGACCGAGTTGCCTCCGTTACTGTGGACTCGCAGCATGACGCGGCAGATGCCATACTTTCATGTTCACCAGGTTTGGCGTTATATCGATGACGCCAATGCGCTGTATGCGGTCCGTCATTCACTGGACCGTGCTTGTCCGGTGACGGTCATCTGGCTGCCAGAAACCGATTCAGTCAGCCATAAGCACTGCCGCGGCCAATTCGGAATGACGCGCCGCACAATTGCACAGGCCGATGTGCTGATCAAGCAAATCATTGCTGAACTGGAAGCTGTAGGCCGGTTGAACAAGACGTACTTGATCTTGGTCAGCGACCACGGTCACCACGGCGGTCGAACGACTCACTTGTCCCATTTCGACGTCGCCAATGAGGTATTTTTCAAAGCTCGCGAAGTTTCTATAGATGGGCGCTGGAACGGAGGCGGATTGGGACTGTCGGTCAGGCAACACCGATTTCACAACCGTCATAAGGGAGATTCCCGGAGAGATTTCGTCTTTATCGACGCAGATACCGACGGCGTGGCCCGGATTTTCCTACCACGAAAATCTTACCGCTCCAAAGATTGGAGCGGTCCCAATCGGCCGGGTGACTTGTTGGCCTATCGAGTTTCCGATGATTTGTCACCCGTCGATTTAGTCGGAACATTGGCTGTGACCAGAGCCATACACGGTAATGGTGAGATCCAGTACCCCGTTGATCTAGTGCTGATGAAACTTTCCGATCGTTCGATACTCATCACTACTGCCAATCGGGGACAAGCCGTCGTCGAACGTAGACGGGACCAATCGAACCGTTGGATCTATCGATATGCACCGGTCACGGCCGTCCGGCCAACTTCTGGTGGCGGTGTCACCTTTCAATTCATCGATAATCCAGCCATCGACCCGTTGAATCTGTTGGAATGCTGTGATCGGAAATTCTTCAATCAGTACCACGACGAACAAACGTGGCTGCGTGTGACGGCAGAAACCGCATATCCAGACAGCGTAGTAGCACTGACGCGTCACATGTTGTGGCAAAAAAATTTGGAAGTCCGCGAATTCGAATACGCGCCCGATTTAGTCATTACTGCCAATCCCGGTTGGTATTTCGGAAACAAAGGTACGCCAGGCACAATGCACGGGTACCCATTTTCAGATAGCATGCGTGCTACCTGGTTCGTTTCCGGGCCGAATATTCGTCGTGGTGCCCGAATTGACGTCCCGTGCCGATTGGTCGATTTGACGCCGACCATTCTGGACATGGTCGGCGTTTCTGTTGATCCCGATCAGTTCGATGGGACGGCTTTGCGGACGATTTACGATTCAGACAATCCAGGGGCCGCTGCGGCGGCATTTCCGGTCTATTGGCGTGACGTCGACCTTCGGGCATGGCAATCGCTTCAGTATTCGCCGCTTGAACGGTATGAACATTTGCCACTGACCGTCAACCACCCTTCCAGTCCCTTCGATTTAAATAACATCGCATTCAACATTCTGACCATCAGTGAATTGAGCGTCTTCCGATTATTCGACGATATTTTGTCGCCGCTATCGATGGGCGAGGATCGGTTGACACGTGCGATCGAACAGGTGGATCAACGCATTCGTCACGTCGATCACAACTGGGTCGTAGAAGGAGCACAAGCGATAGATTTTCCGGACATAGCCCTTTCCGATTACAGCATCACATCATTAGGAAATTTAAAGCGAGTCGACGGCATCATCGACTGGATCCAAAAGCGAAGTCTCTATTTGGATAAGCGTCTATCGAAGCCGATTGGTCGTTGTAGGCTTCCGGGCTCACAACACGTGCATCAAACAATCGACACTGCTCAATTAGGTTTTTGGGAGTTATATCGCTTTACCCAGCGGCTTCTGATCGAGTTCTTGGACGAAATGCTTTTGAATGGTTTCGAAGATCACACCGACCGCGTCATGAACTCGTTTCGAGCATTGCCGTCCGAAGTGATTGTCAATAATAAAGAGGAAAACCAACGGGAGCGATAACTGTAGATCCGAATTGGCCGGATGTGCTCCAATGCCGGCTCGATGACTCATCCGTGCGAGCGCACGAAAAAACCCACCCAACAAATGACTCGGTTGCGTGCTTGTCGCAGGCCACTCGTCTTACTGAGCGACAGTCCAGTCGTACTTGTTCAACTCGAGCGCCAGAAAAACGCAGCCGGCGATCAGAGAGGAAACCGCGACGAACAATAAAGCGACGTAAACATCCGGCTCGGGGTTGGAATCAGATTTTCGTGGTGACATTATCGCCTCGCTCAATTACACCGTTCTTGGCCCGCAAGACCACAGCCCCAACCGATCTGTCGGAAGTGACGTAGAGAAGCCGAATGTCGCCCAGGTACTTGGGAGCTCGACCAGTTGTTTGTCCGGTACGGTAAACGGACAGTGTATGGCCTTTGCTCAGTCCGTCATCGCTACCAATGGAAATCTCGACGAGATCGGACCCACTTCGATCGCCTTCCTTGGTCTCCAAGACCAGTCCGGCCACCAGGGGTGGAGGAGTTGCTTGCTTTGCTAACTCTTTCGGGTCGGCGTCAAAGCCATGGGCCCGCGCCGACATTTGCAGTGCCCTCAATTGGTCCAGAAGCCTGTCGTGTTTGACGAGCATCGTTTTTCTCTCGATATCGAAGTTGAAGTTCTCGTCTTCGAGGCCCCCAGCCTTAGTGATCAAGTTGTTCAATTCTTTGTGTAGATTTTCGTTCACCAAACGCTGAGCAATCGCTTCGTTACGGCGTTCACTAGCTTCTGTGCCGGCAATGATGGCTAGTTGACGTTGGGTGTCCCGTTCAGTCTTTATGGTTATGATCTCCGTATTCTGCACCGCGGTTTTCTGTGTCAAGATCCGCGCATTGGCCTCAGCTGCATCCGCTCGGTTCCGCTCGTTCTCAAGCACGATATTGATGTCGTCCTTGAATTGCTTGAACTCTTCTTCGTCGTCTTTCTTCGCTATTTTTAAATCACTGAGATTTTGCTCTAAACCTTTTGCTTCGTGTTTCCAGTTTGCTTGCACGGTGAATACTGCACCGGCAAACGCCATGAAACAAACGCTCAAGGCCATTAGAATGACCACGAGCAATTTACCAACGAATGTCATCGAATCGCTCCTGTCATCAAGCGAGCCATTGCTAAAGTGATGAAGCAGGCCGAACCGGCCGAGCCCACTTCGACTTCCCACCGGCAGGCACGTTAGTGTCTTTCTAATTCGACTGTCAAACTTTCCAAGATACAGGATGGCATTGCCCACAAAACCGCAAGATACTGTGGGCAACACCCGCCTGCGTGAAGTGAGATAGTCGCATTATTCGCTATTAATGTTGGCTCCGGCGGCCTCTAACTGTTTTTTTCGGCGTTTCAGTTGTTCGACTGAGCCATTTATTTGATACAACAAATCGTACAGTCTTTTTTTCTGCTCCAGGATTTGAAACAGATCGGTCTGAATTTCATCTAGTTGAATCCTCAAACGAAACACGTCTTCGCGGCGTCTTTCGGCTTCCTCACGGATTTTGTTAGCCTTGATTGTTTTTTCAATTCCCTGCTTCGCAAGCGCGTCGATCGTGCTCCTTAACTGTTCAAGATCTTTTTCCAAATCGTCCTCACGCTTCGCCATCGCGTCAAAGTCGATTCTGATGAACTCCTGGACCTGCTTCAGCCGGTCTTGGGCCTTGGGAATTGCGTCCGTCAACGTAGTATTTTCGGCATTTGCTGTGTCGATCATGTCCTTTCGTGCCGCGATAATCGCTTGGGCAAGTATCGGAGTCTCAGCTCCGACCGACTTTCCGGTGCGGCGGGTCTTGACTGAATACGTGATGTCTTGGCCTTTTGTTGCCGTTTCCATAATCTCGTAACCGACCAAAGCTTTACGCTCTTTTAGCCAGTTAATGCCGCCAGTAGCGTTCACTGCGGCAAAACCCATAAATGTTAGACTGGCAAACACCACAAAAACCACCAAGATCTTACCGAAATTCGTCATACTCGCGATTTCACAAAAAAAGGTCTTACGACGAAGACGCTAGTTCGGGAACTAGTCTTCACCAAATGTGGACAAAAACCGAAAATGCGTACACGTCGAATGTGGTTCAAATTACTACAGATAACGTGTAAAATTGGGAAAGTAACCTCGAAAGAACGACCCCGACTAAGAATTATAAGACGGTAGAAAATGCAGTGTCAATCAGAAACCTGAGACGTCAACGAAATGTAAACATTGTATTCAGATGTCTTATCGACCGAATTCTCATCGTTGCCCATAGGCGCCACTGCCTTCGACAGTGGTTTTCTAATCGAGTGTTCATAGCTGTTCGGGTTCTGTCGGTCATCCCGATTTTCACGGACCTGCCGAAGCCACAACTTGCACCCACGAATCGCCGGGAAAATCTTGAGTCGAGGACGGTGGATCCAGTGTAATTTCAGTCAGGAAGCTGGCCCGATCCGGAAACCGTGCGGCGAGAAATTTCAGTTGCTCTAGGTCGCGCAATCTGAATGGACGCGCTCACTGTCCGAGCAAACGGTTCTCATTGATGCCGGTCCGTAATTTCGAGTACGATTCAAAGTATGATCCTAGGCATCGTTTCTAACTGCTGGCGCTGGCAACTAGGGAATGGCGAGTCCTTGGACTCATTGATTGCTGAAGCCGTTCGACGGGATCTCAGGACCGTCGAGCTTCGGCAGAACTGTCTGGGACACTATGAATCCGCCGACCACTACCTGCCAGATGCTGAT
>CAUZSN010000059.1:0-17181 GCA_963582345.1 Planctomycetota bacterium | reverse complement strand
AATTTAATCTTCCTGTTCTCCGACAAGTCAGTCATGTTGCCCTTCGAGTCGTCCAACGGCTCGACAATTCCCCACAACACTTGCAGTTGCTCTGAGTATCGGTTGACATAATAGACTGGAACGTTCTCAGCGACTCCAGTTTCTGTGATCTTTCCGCGGTACGGACATCGGGCCATGATGTCGCTGATGGCCTCGGGCCAGTACATCAATTCTTTTTGTTTGTTCCAAAGTCGCACGTGCGACTCTTGGTTGAGTTGTTGGCAAGTCCTGTTCGAATTCGTCACCTCATCAACCCACTTTTGATTCGGGCTGCTTGTACCATCAGGTATTTCTTTGAAAACCCTTTCGAGTTTACTTGTCCGCTCCTCGATTTGCTTGTTCAAAGCTGAACTCGCTAGGCCCCACCCAATAGGAGGCAAAAGCACGGCCAAACCGAACAGTATCCAGAATCGGTGAATGAGTAGAGGTTTCAGCTTCTCCATGATCGCCCCTCACGAAGTGTTCTCGATGTATTTACTGAACAAAGCCCGGCCGCATTCATCCTCGAACGTCCTACCGGTTTAACTCGATTTTCGGCACCCATCAATTGTCCACCGCTCCCTTATCGGATTTGTCCGCTTTTGCGGTCTGTTTTCCCTTGGCCTCCGCTGGCACTGCTTCTTGATCGAGCCGTTCGGCCGGTGGCGTCGGTTTCCATACAAATTCCAGGGTAAACGTTGTCTTCTTGATCATCTTAGGAGCATCTTGGCTGTCGTCGTTCTTGCCGGACTGCATTGTCCGCGACGAAGCTGCAACACTGGCCCCGCGCCCCGAACGCATCATTTGCTCAGCTACGCTCGAAGCCGACCCACCTGAGCCCGGAAAACCGCCTCCAATTTGTCCGCGCAGCCTCTTCGACGCCCTCGGGCCTTTGGGAAAGTACGCAGTCTCGATATTCGGCTTAAACTTGCTGAACAACGCGTGACTAATGCCCAACTTGCGCACCGGTACGGGTTCCGCCGTACCGGGCTGCTGGACAGTCCATTTCTGCAGATTCTTTAACAGCGTGTCTTTGACATAGATAATTCCCTGACGCTCCATATTGTCGGGTTCGTGATGGTAATGCTCGCCCTTCAGCGTGAAGACGTAACCGGTTCCTTTCGGAAGATTTTTCACGTCCTGGGGCAGCATGTAATCCTTAGACGACACTTTGGTCCACCAACTGAACAAATCTGGAACGCGTTTCGCGGTGACACTTATTATGTTGACTCGATTCTTCAGGGTTACATCCTGTTGGTCACCCACGTCGCGGGGCAAGCACTCGTTCAACGCCCGATAGACCTCTGGCCAATATTCGCGTGTGGCCAGCGTGTGCACCAACCGATCGCCTTCTTGCTTCAGTTTCTCGTTCTCCGTCGCTACTTTGGAATACGACGATTTGAACGACGAGACCTTTTTCTTCAACTCATCCACCTGCACGGTGACCTTGTCAAAGCGATCGGTACTGACGGACTTGGCAACGTTACTGTTTCCGGCAACCGACGTGGCGAGACCCAACAGCAAAGTTGCTGCAGTCACGACCGCCCATGGCTTCTTTCGACGAATCTGGCGGGCCGTCGCGAGTTCTGTCGGCAACAGCGTTGTTTGGATATTCGTCAGCTTCATTGCCTGCAGGGCCACACCATACGGCACAACGAAACTCATTATGTTTTCTTGGAACAACGGGGCGTTCAGAACTGCATCGCCGACAAGTCCTTGGAAGGAGTCGATCCGTTCCACTTCATATTGCAAGTTCTGCTGCAAGAACTTCTGCAGGCCGGCTAGATTGAAACCATTACCGGAGCCGTAAATCCTGGTGATTTTCGCTTCCCGATGGACGCTAGAGAAATAACCAATTGAACGCTGAATCTCGGCAACGTAATCGTTGAACACCGGACGCAGCGCCTGGAAAACGACACGTGGGTCAGACGACTTGGTCGCGTTAATCTTCAGGTGCTCGGCCTTGGCAAAGGTCAACTTCAGTTCCTTCGTCAACGCCCGAGTGAAATGGTTGCCCCCAATGGGTACATTGCGGATCCAAATCTTCTTTCCGTTGGTCACTAACAGAGTCGTATTGTCGGTACCCATGTCCAGTACAATGGAATATTCGTCCGACGATTCGAATTCTTTATCAACTCGAATTCCCAACTGGTCATGGCAGACGAAATTCAGCAACCCCAGCGGTGAAATCTGCACCAGCTCAACTTCCAATTTGGCGTCCAGAAAGGGCTGCAACTGATTCATCACTTGCTCGCGTTTCATCGCGAACAGACCAACTTCCGCTCCTAACATGAAGCCGCTTTCTTCGACACCACCTCCTAATGTCTGGTAGTCCCAGATCACATCTTCTAACGCGAAAGGGATCTGCTGCCGAGCTTCATATTTGACGATCTCACTGACCTTTTTGGTTTCGACCGGCGGCAGTTGAATAAACCGAGCCAGTGCCGTCTGCCCGGGTACGCTAATTGCAATTACGTCGCCCTTCACGTCGTTCCGCGAAAGAAATGTTTCCAGCGATTGTGCAATCAATTCCTCAGGGACGGCATCAGGCTGACTCAAAATTTTCGGATGCGGCACATAGTCGAAAGCTGTGGCCAAGACTTGTTGGGCAGCTTCCGCGTACCCCAAACGGATTGCCTTTAGGCCGGCTTGACCGATGTCAATTCCCCAAACTGCTTGGTTCTTAGGCATGATAAGATGTCTCCACAATAGCTTTGCTCACGGTTCGCCGAAAATATCGCAGATCGTCCACTCGTTGAAACTCCTTGTGTTGAAGAACGGAAAACGATCATGACACGCAGGTCAATCGATAGGAGAAGCGAACCGACTTCGATTTCCCTAACGTTAAGCTACCACGGGATTTCAATTAGAGTCAACCAAAAACCGGATCCCAATTGAGACACGCAATGCGTCTGAGACGTTGACCGCCTTCTGAAAGTTCCCAAAATGACCTGCTGTGACCGATTTGCCGACAAATGTTCAGTTGTAAGGCGTTAAGGATGTTACGATCGGTATTCTGCCATTTCGTGAAGGCAAGTCAACCGCATCAAAGTTGTGCAGCCGAGTCCAAATTCCAACTGCAATAGGAAAACTGGACGCTAAATAACGGCAGGGTAATGTCATACAACGATGTTGTGATCTTGATACCCAGTCACGGACTGGAAGATTTTCCCACGGAATTGGGTGAGCAGCCTGCAGCCAGCCTACTGAATGCCTTCGCAGTTGCATGGCATCCCCTCCTGCTGTCTACAACGCGTGCCCTGCCAATCTGGAATCGGTCTGACGAACCACCGGACACCCGCAAAGGTCGTTTGATCTTCGTTCCAAGAGCCTGCGACGACTGGATCCCCAGGGGATGGGTCGATCGCGCCCGAAGCGATGGTGCGATCGTCCTCTCAGGACTAACAGATCGCGACGAAATGATACAAGCCGCCCTAGCTCCCTTATCCGATCAGTCCGTCGGCAGCCCCCACGACAGCACATTTTCCGCTGCAGCAGCACAGGCCTTCAAATTTGACTCCGACGGCCAAGTCCATGTGCAAATTGATGACGAACTGGTGGCCGATTTCTTGGCACTGGGCACCTGCTATCTGCAGATGGAACTACTAACCCGTCGCATGCACCACTTTAGCAATCTCGATGAGGTCCATTTGCAGCGTGAAGCTGTCGCCGCCGCCGAAGCAGCGCTGGCCAACGACCCGAACACCGCACGCATGCACCTGCGATCGTGCTTCGAGACACTGACCGAAACACGAGAACGATTCTATCCGGTCGACTTCTACTTGATCGATCTTTGCCTGGTCATCCCACGTTTAGCCGATGAGCATCTAATAAAACTCCTTGCTGACAAGAGACCAACCAATATCCTGGTGACCGCTCAGGACCTTGATGTAATTGCGGGCACAAAACCCGGAGTGATCAAAGCTATCAAAGAGTCTTGGAACCGTGATACCGCGGAAGTAGTCGGCGGAGAATTTCAGGAAGTGCCATCTCCTGTGTTGCCTTTGGAATCGGTGCTGTGGGACTTCCAACGGGGACACGCCGTCTTCCGTAAACTATTCAGTCGCCACCCAACGACTTGGGGGCGGCAGCGGTACGGTCTATCCACGCTGTTGCCTCAAATTTTGAAAAAATTCGGGTATCACTCGGCCCTGCATCTAATGCTGGACGATGGCATCTATCCCGACACCGAACAAAGAAAAATTCGCTGGGAAGGCTGCGACGGAACGGTTTTGGACGCTCTAAGTCGCATCCCACTGGCTGCCGACAGCGCTAGCAGTTTTTTGAAGTTTTCCACGCATATGGCCCAGTCCATGGAAGACGACCCGACGGCCGCCGTCATTCTAATCCGATGGCCGAAAGTCAAGGCGCCGTGGCTTGAAGACTTTCGAAGGATGAGCAAGTACTCACCGGCATTAGGTCGTTTTGTCACGTTGAACGATTACTTTCAGCGCACCGATACTCCCGGACGGTTGTCCTCGTTCGATTCAAAAGAGTATTTGACACCGTTCTTAACCCAGACGGTCACGCGGAAGGAAACTAATCCGATCAGTCGCTATATGAACCATTTCCTACGGCGACATCGCTTCGATGCCGCATGCTGGCAACGGACGCTGGCGGCCTTACTGACGGAAAAGCCGGCCGACAATGCGATCGATGAGGACATTGAGCAAGCCGTTGAGGATGCCGGACCAGATGGCTCACTGGAAACCGTTGAAAAAATCGAACAGTTACTGCCGGAGTTTGTCGTCGACTCGGAGCAGCAGCTTGCCAGGGTTATTCTTCAGCATGCGGGAAATCATCCGGGGTTCTTATTGGTGAACACACTCTCATTTCCTCGAATCGTGTCTGTCGCATTACCGGAAATGGAATCTCCACCGGAAATCGATGGACCGATCAAAGCATTTCAATTCGATGAAATCCGCAGAACAGTCCTAGTAGAACTGCCTGGTTCGGGATACGTCTGGATTCCCAAAGTTGGTTCTGTGCAGGAATCCGGAAAGAAACGTCAAACAAAATCGCCAGTTGCCGAGCATAACTTATTGCGTAATGAATTCTTCGAAGTGTTCATCAACGAAACAACCGGTGGTCTACAAAGAATCAAAAGCTACGGCCGCAGTCCCAACCGCTTGAGTCAGCAATTGACTTTTCGCTTTCCGTATGAGCAAACGATTGCGAGTGGAGAAGGCAAAGAGGTCGAAACGATCAAACCGTACTATGCAAAAATGCGATGCAGTTCATCGCACATCACTTGTGGTGGACCAACGCAAGGCGAAATCGTCACGACCGGGGAGATCGTCGACAAAATCAACGATCAGCGACTAGCCGGTTTTCGGCAAACATTCCGCGTATACCGTCACAAGCCAGTACTGGAAATTGAAATCGAGCTGGAAGTGGATCGCATGCCGAACGGCGATCCGTGGAGCAATTACTACGCTAGCCGATTCGCCTGGAACGACAGCACAGCGTCGCTAACTCGTTCACTTCTAGGTGGAGCCCAAATCGTGGACAGCGAACGGTTTGAAAGTCCGTATTACCTGGAAATCGCCGATGAAAATCGGCGGACAACGATTCTGAACCTCGGTCTGCCATTCCATCGAAAGACCGGTCTCAGAATGCTTGACAGCATTTTGATCACCGAGGGCGAAACGTGTCACCGCTTTCGTTTCGTGGTCGCCATAGACCAAACTTACCCCATGCAGGCGGCTTTGGATGCCATGACGCCGGTTTCAGTCATCCCGACCGAGACTGGTCCGCCAAACGTTGGCAATTCGGGTTGGTTCTTTCACCTGGATGCCCGAAACGTACAAATCATCCGTATCACGAATCTGATGAGCGAACCACCCAACGACCTGGAGCCTTGCGGGCAATACGATAAACTGAATCCGGCGCCCGGATGTGGTTTCGCTGTGCGAATGATGGAAACCGAGGGCCGTCACAAAAGCGTCGCGCTTCGCTGCTACCTAATGCCGACGATAGCTCGGCAGCGCGACTTTGAAGGCCGGACGATCGGCGACTTGAAGATCGACGGTAATTGTGTCCATGTGGAGATGACCGCCTACGCGATTGCCGACATCGAATTGCGTTTCGATGGCCTACAAGACGAAAAAACTTAGCCGGATGAATTAGTCAAATGATCGTCACAATCGACGGCCCGGCCAGTTCCGGCAAGAGCACAGCCGCACGCGGCTTAGCCCAGCGACTGCAATTCCAATTCCTCGATACTGGTGCCATGTACCGAGTCGTCGCACTAGCGTGTCTGCAAAGGTCGATCGACGTCACCAACACAAATGCGGTTGCTGAGGTTGCTGAACAAGTCGAGATCACCTTCCCAGATGGACGCGTCTTCGCTGCTGGTATCGATGTGACCAATGCCATTCGTACTCCAAAAATCACCCAAGCCGCGTCGCTCGTCGCCACAAACACTAACGTTCGCCGCGAACTGGTCTGTCAACAGCGAAAGCTGGCCGAAGGCCTTAACATCGTCACCGAAGGACGAGATCAGGGAACTGTCGCATTCCCGGAGGCTGAGTGCAAATTCTACCTGACCGCGGACTCCCAGGTGCGTGCCCACCGCCGCCAACGCGACCTAAACAGTAACAAGCAAAACGTTTCGCTGAAAGAAGTCATTACTCAACTTCAAGCTCGCGACCAACGCGACAAAAATCGGTTCGACAGCCCTCTAAAACCAGCCGAAGACGCGGTGCAAATTGATACAACCCAACTGAAACCGGCTGAGGTTTTAGATGTACTCGAGTCAACCATACGGCAACGACTTGCCGACTGATTGTAGGAGAAGAATCCAGAAGAAGCTCTCAGCCGATTCTCACAGACGACAGTTAACCCTCACCGCCCAACAGTTTTCACTGGCATGTGACAACAGCTCGAATCAAGTTACAATTGAAAGATGACAGGAAATTCGTTCGGACAAACGTTTCGAATCACGACGGCCGGTGAAAGCCACGGCCCCGGTTACGTCGTCATTATCGACGGAGTGCCACCGGGTATTCCATTGACGATCGACGATTTGATGGTCGATTTGAACCGCCGCCGTCCGGGGCAGAGCAAAGTCGTCAGTCAGCGGCAGGAACCGGACACGCCAGAGTTCCTTTCCGGAATTTTCGAAGGCCACACGTCCGGCACTGCTCTGGCCATTTTGGTTCACAACAAAGATCATCGCAGCCGGGATTATAGCGAGATCAAAGAAAAATATCGTCCCGGCCACGCCGACTTTGGCTACGACGCTAAATACGGATTTCGCGATTATCGCGGTGGCGGCAGATCGAGTGCGCGTGAGACAACTGTTCGTGTTGCCGCCGGTGTCGTTGCAAAGAAAATCATTCAACAAGCCTTTGGTGGTCAGATCGTTGGATACGTTGTTCAGATTGGGAACGTGCGTGCAAACATACCCGATCCCACAAGAGTAACGCTTGATCACGTCGAAAGATTGCCCAACGGCGAACCGAATATCGTTCGCTGCCCCGACCCCGATGCTGTTGAGAAAATGATCGAATTGATTGACAATGTTCGCAAAGAGGGCGATTCCATCGGCGGTGCCGCTGAGATCGTGGCTAATGGTATCCCGCCCGGTCTGGGCGAACCGGTCTTCGACAAAATCAAAGCCGATCTGGCCAAAGCATTGTTCAGCCTACCAGCCGTACTGGGAGTGGAATACGGCATCGGCTTTGGTTGCGTTCCGATGCGCGGCAGTCAGAACAATGATGCTTTCATTCCTCAGTCGGACAGTGTAACACCGGACAACAGCCCGACTATTACAACGGCTACCAACCGCCACGGCGGCATGCTCGGCGGCATTACAACCGGATTGCCGATCGTGTTGCGGGCGGCGGTCAAGCCGACCAGTAGCCTACCCATGGAACAGCAAACCGTCACCAAACAAGGCAAACCGACTACAATTCGTACGAAAGGGCGACACGATCCTTGCCTGCTGCCGCGATTCGTGCCAATGGCCGAGGCCATGGTCGCCATCGTGCTGGCCGATCACTGGCTGCGTTTCAAGAGTCAGTGCGGCGAACATTTAAAGGATCAAAGATGCGTGTGACATTGGATTATGGGAAAACGGGCCTGGAAGTTGAGTTACCGGATCGAAATGTCGTTGGTCCTTTGGAAATGACAAAAGTCGAACCGCTAGCCGACCCAGAAACGGTTCTGGATTCCGCGTTGGCCAATCCGATCGGCTCGCCGCCTTTGGCCGAATTATCGCACGGAAAAAAAACCGTCTGCATCCTGGTATGTGACATTACGCGTCCCGTCCCAAACAAACTGATCCTGCGAGGAGTGCTGCGAATTTTGGAAGAAGCGGGAATCACACGCGAACAAATACTGGTCTTAATTGCCACCGGCTTGCATCGTCCTAATCAGGGCGCCGAACTTGTGGAACTCGTCGGCGACGAGATCGCCGCAAATTATCGCATCGAAAACCACCATGGAAAGAATTTGGATGAGCACACCTACTTGGGCAAGTCAACTCGCGGCGTCCCGGTCTGGCTCGACAGCCGTTACCTGAATGCCGACTTAAAGATCACGACCGGTTTGATTGAGCCGCACTTGATGGCTGGTTATTCGGGAGGCCGAAAGGTGATTTGTCCGGGAATCGCCGCACTAGAAACAGTTAAAATATGGCATGGTCCCGAGTTTCTGGAACATCCAAAGGCCGATTGTGGGTGTCTTGACGGAAATCCTGTGCATGAGGAGAACACGGAAATCGCCAAGATGGCTGGCTGCGATTTTATTGTCAACGTCACACTTGATGAAAACAGGCGCGTGACATCTCTGGTAGCCGGCGACATGGAACAGGCGTTCCTGAAAGGTGTCGCCTTTATCGAAGATGTTGTCAAAGCCCAAATTTCCGAACATTGCGACGTGGTCATCACCAGCAGCGCTGGTTATCCACTGGATACGACGTTTTATCAGGCGATTAAGGGGCTGACCGGCGCGCTGCCGATCGTAAAAGAAGGCGGGACAATCATCATCGCCGCCAGCCTGAGCGATGGAATTGGCAGTCCGGAGTTCCAACGGTTATTTGATGAAAATCAAAACTTGAATGTCTTCATGAATCGAATTCTGGGTAAGGATTATTTCGTGATGGACCAGTGGCAGTTAGAGGAACTGGCCAAGGTACGTCGAAAGGCCAAAGTGATATTTGTAAGCGATGGTTTGCCGGCCAATTCCTTTCAGCGGCTATTTGTTGAAACGGCCCCCAATGTCGAAGACGCGGTGGCAAACTTACTTTCCGAATACGGCAACGAAGCGCGAATTGCAGTGATCCCGAAAGGTCCCTATGTGATGCCTCTCGTCGCAATGGAAACTTGATGTGCTTCAGCGCATGCCATACTCGTGTCAGTCGACACTCGGCACAATCATGTCCTTGTGCCAGAACCGCTTTAGCTCATTCACTACTTGCATAATTTTTCTAGATTTGTCGGATTAGTGATATAGCTTTCGACTTGCAGCAGTTCGCTTCGAATGCGATCCTCCTCGTCAGTCGAAGCGGTCATAATAACGACAGGACTTGTCTTTCAATATGGTGTTCGATTTTATGGTAGCCAGCACTTCCCGCCCGTCGCGTTTGAGCAGTTCCAGATCGAACAATATCAAATCGGGCCGAGGTTAGGCTGTCCTCGATCAGCAGAATCTAGAGTGGCTACGTGCGATTCGTGACGTAACAACGGCCGATCAAGTTTTGAGAAGGACAAGTCTTTCCAGTCTAGCTGCTGAGGCAACCACAATTGACTGCCATGTTTTTTGTCATAAAATCCATCCGTTGTTAAGTTTACACAACATCAACTTCTCGTACCCCCCGGGAAAAGTTCCCATTGAGCGAGGCTGGATGTGACACAAAAGGTCATTATTGACGCCGATCCTGGTATTGGGGATGCTGCCGCTGTCGCACTTGCAATACTCGATCGTGAAGTCGATGTATTGGGCGTCACCGCTACCGCTGGCCGTGTTTCCGGAACTACGGCGACACGCAATTTGCAAACGATTATCGAGTTGCTGGATCCGCCCAAGCGTCCGCGGTTGGGAAGTTCCCAGGCCGGCTTAATGACCTTTGATGCCTCGTTCGGGGCTGGTTTTACTAACTCCACTGCACTGAACGGTAGAACGGGGTTAGGAAACAACGATTTTCAAGTTGCCGAGTTACATCATCCGCACGATTCCGCGAAGTTGATGATCGAATTGACTAGGAATTCTCCGAACGAGGTTACTTTGTTAACACTCGGACCGCTGACCAATGTTAAAATTGCCTGCGAGCGAGCGCCGGAATTTCTGAGCCTGCTGAAAGGTCTGGTTTGTCTGGGCGGCTCTGTTGAGGTTGGAGGCGACATCACCCCCGCAGCCGAATTCAACGTGTACGCTGATCCCATGGCGGCTCGCAGCATCTTGCGATCGCCGGCAACCAAGACGCTGGTGCCACTAGACGTGAGCGGTCGGTCGGTACTGACGTTCGAGCAACTGGATTTCGTATCGCGGATTGCCGCTCCACATATGGGCTGGCTTCTGAAAAACCTGCTGCCGTTTGCCTTGCGAACTAACCACGAGCACCTTGGACGGGAAGGCCTTCCGCTTCACGAAGTGGTCGCCTTGGCAGCGATCGCTCGCCCCCGATTGTTCGAAAGCCGGTCCATGCCTATGAATGTGGAAATTAGTGGCGAATTGACGCAGGGTATGACGGTCTTCGACCGACGGGTAGTTCGGAAGTGGCATTCCAACATCAACGTGCTTGACAAAGTCGATGCCGACGGAGTGCTTGACTATTTTACGAGTATTGTTGGAATTGCCGCTGCGTAGTTCGGGATTTTCACAATCGTGTGGCACGCGAGCAGGAGAACCCGGACTCAAGAACGAGGTTCAGTCCGGACGTCGGAAAATCTGCTTGTTCAGTCGATCAACGTTAACGGTCTAGTGCTTCACCGTTTGGATGCTGCAGTCGCCAAACGACTAATTGCCTTTGCACCTGGCCGTCAAGAGTACGTTTGACCTTCATCAAGACCGAATTGCTGGACCCGTTGGCGTCCAACACGCGTCTGAGGTCCTTGATCGAAGAAACGGGCTTGCACGCGACTTCTTCGATCAAGTCATACAGCTTCACGTCGCGCGACAGCGGGCTGGCCAGTTCGACTTTCAGAACGAGCAAACCTTTCGACGACTTGTCCAAATCCAATTGAACGGCTAGCTCCTGATCGAGCTCGTGCAGTGTCAGTCCCATTGTCTCGACAGGATATCCCATTCCTGGGGCCGTTGGTGCTTCAGATTGCTCCTCGTCTATCGGGCGGTTGTCAAGGGTCACCTCGAACATCAACTTTTTCCCATTCCGCAGCACGACGATTGTTACCCTTTTACCGACCGGTGACAAACTGACTATGTTGATCAGATGATTCTCGTCCTGAACCTCAATACCATCAAAGGTCAGGATTACATCATCTTGTTGCAACTTGGCCTGAGCAGCCGGAGTGTTCGGATATATCTGTGTGACACGCGCCCCGCGAATGCGGTCCAAAGTCAACCGAGCTGCCTCGTCGGCCTGAAAATCGGAATCCAGAACCACACCCAAATAGGCGCGTTGAACCATACCGTGCTGCAACAACTGATCGACGACACGACGAACCAGATTACTGGGAATACTGAATCCAATCCCTTCGTTTCCACCGCTGTTCGATGCGATAGCAGTATTGATTCCAATCACTCTCCCGCGCAAGTCGATTAGTGGACCGCCACTGTTACCGGGATTAATAGCTGCGTCGGTTTGTAAGAAATCCTGATTGATGACGTCCGCACCGCCTAATCGCAACGATCTCCGGCCTTTAGCACTGATGATTCCAAATGTCACGGATTGACTCAACCCAAACGGACTGCCCATCGCCAGGACGATGTGACCGATCTTCACGGTGTCGCTGTCGCCCCACCTCCCTGGCTGTAAACCTGAAACAGAGACTTTCAGCACCGCTACGTCACTGGCCTTATCGTCCCAATAAGCAACGGGATGAATCACCCGTGCGTCGTGTAGGTAAATCGAGATTTTTTCTAGGTCCGCGCCGTTGACGACATGTCGATTCGTGATAACAAATGCGCCCGATCTTGTGGTCCTCATAATCACGCCAGACCCGGTCTCTTCGCTTCTCACTCGTCTGCCAAGACGCTCGACCGTGCGTTCGCTTTGAATGTGTACGACACTCGGAGTCGTTAGATCAGCAATTTTCGCGAGAACATGTCCGCTTTCGACCAATGCAGAATTGTCCGCGTCCAATTCACCATAAAGATCGCTGGCTTCGTTTCGCGTCCGAGCATTCACTTTATCAATCGCGTTCAGTGGCCATAAACCTAAACTGAAACCAACGGCAATGCCAATCAGCAAAGCCACCAGACAGAAATACTTTCTGGAATGGCGTTTCATGGTGTGTCGCCTCGTCTTCAAAGCCTCAATTGAACCAAGCAGATACGTGTGTGCGTGCGGACCGACTATTCACGAAAGAATCAAACGGACAGCGTGGGCGATAACACATGGCGACTCAACTCAATCAAATCGTAAGAAGGATTAAAGATCTATATCGATGTCGCCAAGCGTTACCTCTTTGTCGTTCATGCGGCCCTCGAATTCGTACGCACTCTCCCAATTCGCGTGTATATTGTCGCCATCCTTGCCGAATTCTTCCCGCTTGCGTTGGCAATCAACACAGAGTGGCGTAAACGGCACCGCTTTCAACCGGGAAATGGGGATTGGATGCAAGCAGCTTTCACAAATCCCGTACCGTCCGTCGCGGATCAAATCGATTGCCCGTTCGATCTGCATCAACTCGCGGCTCTCCAGAGCGGCTAATTGCGAGTTGAGTTCGTTCGATGCTCCGTTGGCTGCAGCGTCGCCGACATCACTAATTCCGGCATCTGGTGTCCGCAGCAATTTGAACTCTTCGAACAGTTTTTTTCGCAGTGCGTCACGTTTAACGGTTAAACGCTGGTGCAGTCGCAAGAGTGCATCTTTGCGGGCCATAGCTCGCATTCCTTCGATTTTATTCAAGCCGAAACCCGGCATTTCAATTTAGTTTTCCACAACGATACTCTTCTTAACGTCGGCAATAGCCAGCCAACTATAGCCCGTGTTTTTAAGGGTGAGAAATCAGGATTTGAACAATTCACAAGATTGTGCCGTCTGCACCAGTCTTTGCAGTCGTCTAAACTTGTCTTCGATCTACAAGTTATTGAAGTGGAATGCTTTAGACCTATTCCGATTTACGTAGATGTGTTCAGATTTGTTGATTCGTTTTGCAAACTGAGAAGGCCAATGACGCAGAATAGATTCGATACATAATATCGTCACGCTCCGCAAAATCTTACAGAAAAGCGACTTGTGACATTGATCGTTGTCCGTGGATCGGACAGCGAAAAGATCCGCGTGAAAGGATGTTGCCTAATTCCGCAGCTCAATCAGAGTGCTTCGTGCCTTGGAACACGGGAACGATTTATTCACGTTCGCACGACGATCGACTTATCGCCATTCTGAGCAATTAGTCAAACAATCGACCTTGCGCCGGCTCGTCATCGTCTTCCGACAGATTCAAGCCCAGATGTTCGATTGCCGTATTTGTCACCATTCGACCGCGCGGGGTTCTCTGGATGAAACCGCATCGCAACAGGAATGGTTCGACCTCGTCTTCCAGAGTATCTGCGGGAACGTTCATGCTATGGGCAACGGCTTGAATGCCCGCCGGTCCGCCGGAGAATACCGTAATCAACGTCTGCAGATATTTCCGGTCCTGCTCTTCCAGCCCTAATTCGTCGACTTCGATCATCCCCAGCGATCTTAGTGCGACACTATTGGTGATATTTCCGTTGGCTTTTGCATCCGCGTAATCACGAGCCCAACGCAGAAGATTGTTCGCCTTGCGCGGAGTTCCGCGACTGCGACGAGCAATTTCCGCGGCACCCTCTTTGGCGATCTGTGTTTTCAGCTTCCGGGCGTTCCGGTTGACGATTTCCGACAATTCGTCCTGATCGTAATAATCGAGATACAAACGGTTAACGAACCGGTCGCGTAGTGGCGCAGTCAACATGCCACTACGCGTCGTCGCTCCAATAAGGGTAAATGGCTGCAGTTGCATATTAATGGTGCGAGCATTCAATCCGTCACCCAATGTGATATCGATACGAAAATCCTCCATCGCCGGATAAATAAATTCTTCGACGGCCGGAGGTAAACGGTGAATCTCGTCGATAAACAATACTGAGCGAGCACTGGCATTGGTCAGGTAAGGAAGCAAATCTTTAGGTGCACTTAATACCGGCCCTGATGTAATCTGAAAATCTGTTTCGAGTTCCTTGGGCACGACGGTAGCAAGTGTAGTTTTTCCAATGCCCGGCGGACCATTGAGCAGTAAATGGCCCATGGGTTCTTGGCGGATGCGACATGCGTCCAGCATGATTTGCAACCGTTCGACAACCTTCTTCTGCCCAATAACATCGACCAGCCGTCTGGGTCGAAGTTCGTCGTCGTGCCGCTGGTCATTGGGATTGAATACGCCGGCGGAGTCACGACCGTCGTCAAAGCGACCGGACCCGGAACGCTTGCCGCGACCCGAGTGGTCTGCGTCTTGACCTCCATGAATAACCCGTTCACGTGCCATCGCGGGCTGGCAGTCTGGATAGTTGACCGGACGATTCGATGCTGACAATCCCGTGAGGGTAACGGGCGTCATCACAACCACAACGCAGATCGACCTCGAAACCTGATTCTGTAATTCGCAACAAGATACCCGTTTTGGACGATGGAATCCATTCCAAACGTTGAGCAAGCGTGATTGCTTCGGGCTAGTGTAGTCCGTTAATTCCCAAATGGTCTACAAACGACTGGACACCTCTTCCATCACGTTGTCAGGAATATTGAAATTGGACGTGACGCTTTGCACGTCATCCTGGTCTTCGAGCATTTCTATCAAATTCAAGACTTTTTTCCCCGTTGCGACGTCCAGGTCAACAGTGCTGGCAGGGATTGGGGAAATCTCAGCCACATCGGTTGGAACCTTTGCGTCCGTCAGCGCTTTGGACACCATTTGAAAAGTGTCCGGGGCACAGGTGACTTCAAAGACATCGCCGAATAACTTGACGTCGGCGGCGTCTGCCTCTAGAGCGATTTCGTAAAGTGTCTCTTCATCCGTATGCTGCGATGGTATCAGAAAGAAGCCTTTGGGTTCGAACATCCAAGCGACGCAGCCGCTGCTACCCAAGTTGCCACCGCAAACTTCGAAAATCTTGCGAACTTCACTGGCCGTACGGTTCCGATTTTCCGTGAGGACAACGCATATTACAGCCACTCCGCCGGGGCCGTATCCTTCGTAAGTGATTTCGATAAACTGCTCGCTGGAACTCTCGCCGCAACCTTTTTTGACAGCCCGTTCGATGTTCTCTTTGGGCATGCTGTCTTTCTTCGCACGGTCGATTGCGTAACGTAAGGTCAAGTTCACATCCGGGTCGCCACCGCCGTGTCGAGCCGCTACGATGATCGCACGGCTTAACTTGCCAAATAGTTTACCGCGCTTCTTGTCCGCAATTCCCTTCTTGTGTTTAATTCCTGCCCAGTGCGAGTGTCCGGCCATTGTCCTAGCTCTTGGTGCGTCTCGTTGATTTGAATTACGGCTTCTTAAAAAAACTGACGTACCTTCCTATGTCGAATCTTGCTTGCGATTGTGCAACTTGTCTTTCACTTGTTTGATCAGCTTTTCGTCCGGTCGTTTTTCTTTCTTGGCAGCTTTCAACGACTTCCGCCACATTTCAATCGCCTTTGCCGACTGCTTCAGACGATCGTAGCAGTCACCCAAATGATCGAGGACGGTGGGATCGGCGCCGAACGGCAGTTTGACAGCTTTTTCCAGGTACGGAACGGCTTCCTCGGCTTTCCCCAATTTGTACAGCACCCAGCCCATGCTATCCAAATACGCTGCGTTTTCAGGCTCAACCTTGATCGCCTTGCGAATCATTTTTTCGGCTTCTTCAAGATGTTTTCCCTGATCTGCATACAGATAACCCAAGTCGTTGTTGACCCTTGGATTATCAGGGATATCCAAAAGGATTTTTTCGAGAATTTCTTCACCCTTGCGCATCTCTCCCTGCTGCACGTAGATATTGGACAAGTTGAACTTGCACCGCAGTACGAGATCCTTAACTGCAGCCTGCGAAAACTTCGAGTACGTCTTAACGACCTCTTCGAATATCGGAACAGCCTTATCCCATTGATGGGCGTGATAGTAAACCCAGCCCTCATGGTAATGAATGCTCGGATTCCCTGGGCTGTTTTTTCTCGCTTTGCCCACCGCCTGAAGCGCTGCTTTTGTGTCGCCAGACATCTCGTGGGCCCGTGACTGGAAGACCAAGAAAGTCAGTTTAATCTTCGAAAAGCGGGGATCGTCGGCAGCTTCTTCGTAGACCTTGACCGCCTCGTTATACTTTTCGACTTCCATTAGGTGGGCGCCTAATTCCAACGAGACCACTGCCGGTGGATCGTGTCGGGCCTTTAACGCAAAACGGAGAAACTCGATGGCTTGTTCCGAATTCTCTGCGTCGGTGGCGAACTTCGCCAGCAAATAGCTGCATTCAAAACCACAGTTTGACTTCTCGTCATTCAGCCGATCGCGACCAACGGCGATCAAGCGAGCGAGTAGTTTTCCGTTCTCGCCAATTGCTTGCATTTCTGTGAACAACTCGGAGCTGATGGCTACCCGGCCCTTGCTCTTGGAAAGAACAAGGGCCAAGTTGTCAAGCAAATCTTCGGGCTGATTTTTTTGACGATAGACAATCGCCAATCCCAGATAACCCTCAGGTATAGCGACGTCCGCTACTACCGTCTTGTAAATTTTTTCGGCGTCATCCAGTCGATCCATTGCAACGTACTGTTCGGCCAGGAAGAATTGCAGTACGCTATTCTTAGAATCTTTTTTCACCAATTCTTTAAGTTTAGGGACCAGTTCGTTCGACTTTTTCATCTGCTTCAAGACTTTGGCCAGCAATTCGTACGCCGCCTTTTCCTTAGACTGCAACTGCGAGTCGAAGTACACCTGTAACTGCTCCAACGCTTTATTCGCTTGCTCTGCTCGTAGATACACGCGGGCCAAATTGTAACTGAGATTGCCCTGTTTCCCTTTTCCAGCTTGGGCC
>CAUZSN010000058.1:0-17304 GCA_963582345.1 Planctomycetota bacterium | reverse complement strand
TTAGTTTGGTGAGATTTATCGGGTGCTGGTTTGCGAGTTGCCAAACCGATTGGTGAAGCAAAACGGCCTAGAAAACGGCCCGGCGCAGAAGACGTTGCCTTGTCAGTTATGTTCGGTGGTGGCGCGGTGTGCGAGGATGATAATAGGTTGCTAAGTAATCCACCGGGTTTGTTGTGGACGAGAGTATCGTCTGTTTTGCTCTTGTCGTGATTAGGAGTGAAACGGTTGAGGTCGCTCAGGAAACCGGCCGAGTTCTCGCGTTCACTGGTTTCCTCCGACTTTGTCTTAACTCTGCGCAAGTTCTCCGGCGGCTTCAGGCTGGCAATCGCTTTGGCGGGTGCCAGCCTTAGAAGACCGCTCTTTGGTTTCAATTGTTGCCACACACTTTTTACGCTGACGCTGGATGCGCTCGGTGCCGACTGGCACCCAAGCAGCAAGACACAGCCGATTGACAGAACAAACCGCGAGGGTAGCGCGTCGCACAAGCGACTGAAGTGCCATTGGCTTTTTTGAGAGGACAAGGTTGTCATCCGTGACTACGTCTAAGGTGATGTGAAATTGAGGAAGACTAGGGCCGAGGCCAGCTTTCGGATTCAGAATTTCAAGAATTTAAGCATTTTGGGACGACGTTCCAGTGAGTGAGATATGGCAGCCGTCACGACACGCCGTATTTCGCGAAACTGCTGTGGCGAGACCGCTAAATTTTGTGGAATAGTTTTGGATTCCTCCGTCAGATAGCGAAGAATGGCCAATGTTGCGGACTGCACTCGATTGTGGATTGTTTCCGTCTTGCGACACTTCGAACAGACTAAGCCGCGCTGAGATCCCCAAAAGGCGAGTCCACCGTTAAACTGAAATGGTCTGTTACAGACAACACACACGTCGAATGCAGGTAGTTGGCCGATCTCGCGTAGCGTGATCAGTTCAAATCGCAACACGGGCAACTTAACATCAATTCCTTCCGACAAGTGGGCAAGCGTCTTAATCGCTTCGTCGTACAACACCGGATGCGGGTCGTAATCTTCGGTCAACCCCGATAGCAACTCGGCGACGTAATACCCTGCGTAGTAGCCATTCAGTTTTCGGCCGAGCGGCCTAAACCTAGAAATTAATTGAGCTTCTGTCAATATGTCCAGGCTGGACGACAATTTGCGAATGAAGACTATCCGACAGGCCGTCAACAGGTCAAGAGCAGCCTCGAACGAGCTGTTCAGGCGGCGCCCCCCTTTGGCCAGGGCCGACACTTTTCCCCAGTCACGTGTAAATAACGTGACGACACGGCTTGTCTCGCTGAAGTCGGCCAGTCGGATGACCAGACCCTCGGTTTTTTCTGTCGACATATCGCGTGGTCAGGGACGCCAGGCCAAGCCACTATTCATTTAGCGTTTTTTGTCTCAACCAGATTCGGATAGCTTCGGTGACCGATTCCACCTGATCGCTGGTCAACTGCGGATACATAGGTAAACTCACAGCCCGTTCAGCGATTTGTTCGGTCACCTGCAGTTCTGTGAATCCGATTAACCGTTTGCTGTAAGCGGGTTGTTGGTGGACGGGTTGGGGATAGTGGATGCTGGTTGTGATCCCACGATCCTGTAGGAACCGACGCATTACGTCGCGCCTGTCGTCCATCATAACGTATTGGTGATAGACGTGCGTCGCGCCTTGACGGGTCAATGGAATCGCCGCGCCGTTTTCGCTTAGTGCGTGATCGTAACGATCAGCTACACGACGCCGGCGATCATTGTTTTCATCCAACGACGATAATCGGACATTGAGTATGGCAGCTTGCAATTCATCCAGCCGTGAGTTGAACCCAGAACGGTTGCTCACATGCCATTGTTGCCATCCATACTGGCGAATTTCTTGTGCTCGTTTCGCCACTGTGCTGTCTGTCGTTACCACCATACCCCCATCTCCCATCGCGCCCAGATTCTTGGTGGGATAGAAGCTGAAGGCAGCCGCGTCACCCCAACTACCAGCAGGACGCCCGTCGATCAGGGCGCCATGGGCCTGGGCGCAGTCCTCGACGACCCGCAAGTCGAACCGTTGGGCAACGTCGAGTATTGCCGGCATGTCGGACATCTGTCCATACAGATGCACCGCGACAATCGCGGCGGGCCTACCATCCGCAGTCTTGATGGACGATCGAATGCGATCTTCCAACCGCTGCGGACACATCGTGTAAGTGTCTTGGTCCACATCGACTAAAGTTGCATTTGCACCGGAGCGCTCAATACCGGTGATCGTACCGACGGCAGTATGCGAGACCGAGAATACAAGGTCGCCGGTACCGATTTCGCAAGCCCGCAGCGCGATTTCTACGGCATCCGTTCCGGATGCGACGCCAATACCGGCCTCCACACCAATGTAGTCCGCAAAAGCTTGTTCAAATGCTTTGACTTCCTTGCCCAGAATGTACGATCCACTGTCCAACACACGAGCGATAGCAGCGTCGATCAGCTGTTTCTGTGCTTGGTAACCGGCCTGCAGATCGTTTTGAGGGACCGACGTTGACATATTCGAATGTGGTGCTTTGGTCGTTGGGTCTTACAGATAACGGTGTAAGTGTCGCCGGTAATATTCCAGAGTTTGTTTCAGCCCCGTTTGAAGCGGTACAGTTGGCTTCCAGTTGAGTACTTTGCGGATCAGTTGATCGTTTGCGTAATAGTCTCCGATGTCGATTCGCTTTCGGTCTGTCGGGAATTCTCTTTTTATGCATTGGCCTTGCCCGTCATTGGCCTTGATCAGCAAGTCTGCCAATTCTTGCAAGCTAACTACGCGTTCTCCACCAAGATTAAACATTCGCCCGGCAGCTTGCTCGTCAATGGCAGCCAGCAAAAACGCCTGCACCGCGTCATCGATAAATGTAAAGTCCCGTTGTTGTTCGCCACCCCAGATTTCAAACGATTGGCCTTCGAGCAACTGTTTGATCCATACTCCCAAGAACGTTTGTCGTGCATCCTTGATGCGCATGCAGGGTCCATACGTGTTGGTCAGTCGTAATACGCTTGCGCGAATCCCATATACATTGTTGTATAGAATGTGATACCACTCACCTGCCATCTTATTAATGCCGTTGACGTCGATAGGACGCAGTAAGTGCTTTTCATCAACTGGTAGATAGTCGGGCTTTCCGTAAATCTGACGTGTGCTAGCGAAAACAACAGAAATCTCCGCATTGTTATTTCGGCAGGCTTCAAGGATGGACAGTTGGGCGCGACAATTAATTTCCAGGTCAACAAACGGATCGCTCATGGAGTCCAAATGGCTTGTTTGTCCGGCGAGGTTGAACAGATAGTGCTTGCCCTTTACCAGATGTCGCATACTGTGCGGATCACGGACGTCCGCGATATTAACAGTGACTTGGTCTTCGAACCCATCGATGTTAAACAAGTTTCCGCCATACTCGGGAATTAACGAATCGGCCAGCGTTAGCTCGGCACCAGCAGCCAGGAGGTGGCGGGCGAGATTTGAGCCAATGAATCCCAGTCCACCAGTGATTAGGACTTGCTTCTGATTGAAGTGCTGGCGAATTTTAGCTGAAATGTCAGTCATTCACTTAGTAGCCGATTCATTACCGAATCCAACAGTCTGGCGTACCACAAACTGTGGCGATCGATTCATCGTCTGAAAGACGCGTCCCAGGTATTCACCGATCATCCCCAAGACAGACAGTTGTAGTCCCGCAAAGATCGTCAAGCAGACGATCAGACTTGCCCAGCCCGGCGGGAAATGGGGTTGAAAGATGCCCCCAACGGACCACGAAACCAGAAAGAATGCAGCCAGAAAAAATCCAGTGCCAGACATCAAGAAGCCCAGTAACGATGCGATACGCAAGGGCGTAATGGAGAATCCTGTGAACATGTTCAGCCACAGTCGTACGAGTCTTCGCAGGGTGTAATTTGAACGCCCCATTACTCGCTCGGCATGCTCGCACACTTGCTGCCCGATAGAAGCGGTCGACCGAAGAATCAATCCATCCAGATATGGAAAAGGCCCTTCGTATCGAATAACACAGTCCACCAAGAAGCGGTTGAGTACCTTAAAACTGGAAAGATAGAGTCCGGGAGGCTTGCTCAGCATGCGTGTGGCGATCCAATCGTTGAACTCGCTGCCAACGTTGCGCGGCCAGTTGTGGTGCTTTTGTGCATAAATGCTATAAACGACATCGTATCCCTCCTGCAGTTTGTTAACGAGTCGTAGAATCTGGTCCGGAGGGTTCTGGAAATCATCGTCAATGATCGCTACACAATCACCAGTTGTATGGTGTAAGCCGCACATCACCGCGCTGTGTTCCCCGAAATTGCGCGCGAGTCGCACATATTTCACAATTCCTGAATGTCGAGTAACTGCCTCGCAAATGACTTCGTGGCTACGATCAAGACTTCCGTCATCGACCAAAACGATTTCGAGTTCTTCGAACTGCGGCCGAATTGTTTTTACGACTTCATTCACGAGGTGGCCAATCGTTTGCTCGCTGTTGTAGACAGGTATCAATACACTGACTCGCCGAATGGCACCATTGCCAACGATTTCACTCGCGGTTACAGATTCAAGAGCCGACTCATTCATGGCATGAGGTCGCCGTTGCTTCGGACGCGGTTGGATGCAGTTGGGTCGCGTGACGTTCCAGCAGGTCTCGCCATAGGTGCCGTACATTTTGCGGACATTCGTTACTTCGGTCACGGAAGTGATTCCATTCGGGCTTGACGACTTTTTCCTGTAGCGATCGAAGCTCGCGCTCATCCATGGTCATTTCAAAGAATCGTAGTGCCGGACGCAGCTCATCAAGAAACGTGTCTGAGTTCAGTAGGTTTTCGTAACGAACAAACCACAACGGGATCGTATCCGATTGCTTCAAGAGGCGTTCGAGATGAGTGTGCCACAGTTGATAGCCGTGACGCTGGCTTATCCAATTTCGATTTTGAATAGAGCGGACAACAGCGTCTGGGTCTCGCAAGCAAACAATTATGCGACGAATCCGAGCGCTACAGGCCAGCCACGCTTGGAGGGTTAGGCAAAAACGGGTTTCTTTTACGACTTTTCTATCATATTTTTCTGCGGTACCGGCAATTTGTTCGCGCCGTCGTGCTGCCCGTTTGAGGATTGTCGTGGCTGTAGGTAACTTGAAATAAGCAAGCCTTCCCCAAGGACCGTGGATAAGCGGTCTATTGACGGCATGGATGTCCGGTTGTTCAAAATAACCATCGGGATTCCACCTGTCGGCAGGGTAAAACGAGCCGGCATCTCCCATATCAGCTCCAGTTTCCAAGAAGAGACGCGCTACAATTGACGTCCCAGATCGATGCATGCCCGTAATTATGTACATGTCTAGTAGTATAGTGTATTACTTGGAGTGAGCCACGTTAAGCGTCCTGTTGTTGCCATCTATGCAATGAATGAGTGCGCGGCGTTGTGTCTGAAGAATGTTATCTGGTCGGTGAAACAGTCGTAGATTAGGCAGGTGGTTTTGGTGTGAGAATTCAGCGGTTACCGAAGGATGGCGAGGCAAATGTGGCCCTCTGCGACGGGGTTGTTGGGTTGACCCTCGGCATCGTCACACTGGTCGTGGTCGTCTGCTTGGTGTGGTTTCAGCCTCGCATGACCGGTGACACGTTTATGTACACGGCTGCCGGTCACGACGTGCTGGCAGGAAAGCTAGGTCAGCCGGACGAATGGTCCTTCACGGCCACTGATCGCGTCTGGATCAACCAAAGTTGGGGCACCGGTCTATTATTCTATTTTGCGCATTCCTTGATGGGCTATACGGGAATTGTCGTACTTAAAGCCATCATGATTGCGATCCTTGCTGTAGCACTTGTGCTAGTAGCGCGGCAGATGGGCGCAGGATTTACTATCAGCATGTTGGTGTCTGCGTCTGGGCTTGAGGGCTTGCGCCATTTCATTGACATGCGGGCAAATCTTGTGGGAATCATGATGGTGTCCATCTTGCTGTGGATGCTGTACTGGTCGCGAAAAAATCCGCACCGAATTTGGCTTGCCGTTGTTTTGCTGATGGTCTGGGCGCACATGCACGGAAGTTTTATTTTCGGTTTGGGAGCGATTGGATTGTGGGCAGTGACTACTTACGCAGTACGCTTGTATCGAGGTGCATCACGCAAGAGCCTTGTCAAATGCTGGCCTATGTTAGCGGCCATTGTCCTAGGCGTGGTGCTATGTGCGGTGACGAGTCCATTTGGGATCAAGAACCTAAGCCAGCCATTTACGCTTTTGGGAAAGGTAGATGGCCAAGACTGGCCTGAGCCTGCAACCGAAATGGTGCCCGTGTTTGTGTCCGATCAGGATAGTTTGGGACTGCCTCAGTTTTTTGCGATGCTTGGCCTTGTGGGTGCACCGGCAGTTACTTGGGTCTGCATGTGCTGGGCATCCAACCGTCCAATTTGGCGTGAGATGGACGTGGGACGTGCCATCGCGCTCACATTTTCTCTGTGTCTGTTCACGATCTCGGTTCTTATGGCCTTTAAGGCTCGCCGTTTTATTCCAATCGCTGTGGTGACTGCGGTCCCGTTGGCAGCCATGGAATTCCAATGGTTGCTTTCTCATCGTTGGCTTGCTTGGCCGACCGCAATCATCACGCCTCTACTGTTGTGTATCGAGCCCTGCATGAGATTTAGTTTGCGAGCGTGGAAAATTTCTCGGCTAACTTCAGGACAAGAGGCGCTCGCGATTGATCATCGACACTATTTGTCGGTCCTATTGCTCGTCATGTTAATGATGCCCCTTGTCGTCGTACTGGTTATGCGCACAGGTGGATCGAAGTGGAGTTATCTGACACGCAAGTTGTCCCTTTGGAGAAGGCTTGTGGAATGGTGTGCCGACAAACGACGATTTGTTTGGCCGACAAGGTTCCTAACGGTCGTTTTGCTAATGGCGTTGGTGGGCATGCGTCTTCCCACAATCCAACGACATTATCGTCCGGACAGTCCGCGCTATCCGTCGCACACGTTGTTTCAACGAATGATCATTTTCTCAAATTTTCCGTCGGATGCCGCCACCTTCCTAAATGAGAATAACGTTACTGGTCAAGTCTTTAACGATCGGCGGTGGGAAGGATTTTTGCGGTTACATTGTCCTCAGCTCAAGTTGTTCTTTGGCGGGCGTTCACGTCAGGTGTATTCGCCTACTACAGCTCTTCGGTCGCTGCGAATTCGCAACGGTCTAGATATCAATCAGCTTCCCAGATTTGGAGTACATCTGATGGTGTTGGACGCGAACCCGCGACGCGACACACTTGTCAGAAGACTAATGTTCACGCGATGGTCGCCTTGGGCCCCGATCTATTTTGACGGCCGAACAATGGTACTTGTCTCTCGTGACGTTGAGGAGACCCGAGGCCTAATCGACCAAGCGGCGGCGGGCCGTTTGAAATACCCTGATCTTGCATCAAGAAAACTTAGTCGTGCTTGCTGCTTGTTTGCAGATGCTGTGTCGGCTTCCATCGAGGAAACAAAGGATGCTGCCATAAAAGCCAATCTAGAATTTCCCACGCCCCAAATCTATCAGTTTTTGTTTCAATGGACGCAATTTCAGAAGCAATCGCAAGAATGGAGATGGTTAGCAGATTATTTGGAATCGGAGTTGCGGCGTCTCGAAGATGTGGACTATCACGTGGCAGATGGCTGTCAAGTTTTGTACAGTCGGTGGACGGCTGCGTATTTGCTCGAAATCATTTGTCGACAAATGAATCGAGATAAACGAGCAGCGTTCTGGTCTGGCTATTCAACACAAGTAAAACGAGTAGTCGACGCAATTTGGACCGGAAGTGCAGAACCAAAGATTGACCCGCTCCCGCGCCGCCAAGTAAGAGACCGATGAAATCAAGCACGTTGTATCTGATTTTTCGGACGAGCCACGCGACATTCATTGAGTGTGTGTGTTGTGCCTATTTTGTGAGAACATGCTGACAGCGACACAGAGCCGATCGTATGACATCCTGGACGAAGATTGCGCGGTCATATTCGACCGCGGAAGCATCCAACCATGCAGTGTGCGAACCGTCTGATGCCAATGCACTGGAGGCTCGATGTTCGTTTGGAGCGTCCAAACCAATTAAAATTGTCGGTTCTTGGTCGCTCACATGGATTTGACAGGGCCCATGCGAGAATTCTACGTCTGGAAATTCTCTACTCAACACGGTAATTAGAACGATCCGCGTCATCTCGTCGGCGCCAACCAGCGCCAGCCGGAACGGGCGAACCAATAGTCGCTCACGCAATTTCTGGACGGAGCATCGTTTTTCGGGATGCATGAAATCAGCGGCTATCTCGACCAGCGGGTCCAGAACGAATCGGCGATACCAGCACGCTGGATGCGGGACGTGCAGCCCAGGCCTGTCGATGATTTGATCGCTATAGAAAATCAAATCAAGGTCGATTGTCCGCGGTCCCCACCGGAAATCTCGTTTTCGGTCTAGAGTGACCTCAATCGATTGCAACGTTTGAAGCAGTTGAAGCGGCTCCAAGTTGGTTTCGATGGCGGACACGGCATTCAGGAATTCTCCACCCACATTGTTGCCGACCGCTGCGGTCCAATACATGTGACTGGATTTCAAAACCTGGATGTCGACCAACGAATCCAGCAGACCGATGGCTTGATCGAACGTTTCGAATACTGAGCCAAGATTTCCGCCCAAGGCGATGTGGCAAATTGGCATAGTCGTTCATCTGAATACGTAATTCGAGGGGTTGCAATTCGGCGCCCCAATCGACATTGTCTCGTCGTCGGCCTGTTAAAGCAAAGGTGGCGGGTCGTTAGCAACCCGGATTTTGAACAGTAGAGTTTGTTCTCGGACTAGTATTCTGTACGACAGAATGACAGAATGCACGCTGTCACGGCGGTCATTTATGCAAGACGCAAACACTTGAAAGACGGGCAGAGTCTATCGCAGAGTTCATTCTCGCGGTCCTTTGCAGCAAGCAATCTGCCCTTTCTGTGAAGCGCGTGCTGCTGTTAGAATTCTCCGTGGTACTCCGCGTTGAGATAAATTATGACTTGATCGTTCAGAAGAAGGGAAACTGTTTATGGCCAAAGAGGAGGCCATTGAAGCTGAGGGTGTTGTTATCGAAGCGTTGGCGAACACGCAGTTTCGAGTCGAGTTGGACAATCCGCCTGGCCACAAGGTGTTGGCTCACGTGGCCGGAAAGATGCGTAAATACTTTATCCGCATCGTTCCCGGAGATCGCGTGGTTGTCGAAATTTCGCCATACGATCTGAACCGTGGCCGTATCGTGTTTCGCGAACGATAGTTCACAAGGCGACGTTTTTTGGTTTGCGACATTGCCTATCTTGCCCTTGCCTCGAATCTAAGCTATGTCCGAGAATCCAAAAATTGCGCCGCAGTCGGAACTGCCGTTCGTTCAGTTATTCACTGATGGGGCATGCCGCGGAAACCCCGGGCCGGGTGGGTGGGCGTATATTTTGAGGCATCCCAGTACGGGAACGCAGCAAGAGGCTTCCGACGGACTGCCCGAAACGACAAACAATCGGATGGAACTGCAGGCTGTCATTTCAGGTCTGGAAGCGCTGAAAAAACCGTCGAAAGTCGAAGTCATTACCGACAGTGAGTACGTCGCAAAAGGGTGTCGAGAATGGCTACCCGATTGGAAGGCCAATAATTGGCGACGCGGCGACGGCAAACGGTTTAAACCACTCAAGAACGAACAATATTGGCGTCGGTTGGACGAACTATTGTCGCAGCACGATGTCAGTTTCACTATCGTGAGAGGCCACAGCGGACACCCTGAAAACGAGCTCTGTGACGAACTCTCTGTGGCAGCGGCAATGAAATTCTTGGGCGCCTGACTGGAAATCGTTTGAAAGGAGCCGGTTCACTCCGTGAATCCTTCACAAACGAATGCCTGCTTGAATCTCATCACTCTCTCGTTGTACTGAGCTTAGAAGTCCGGGTTTTTGAAAAACCCAGCTCTCTGTTGCACAATACAATATTGTCTTTGCAGTTTTTTGTAATTTCTTGCAACCACCGTACGGTGGCGTGATGCCTGACGATCCACTGCAAACTCCTGTTCAGTTCGTACCCGGCGTCGGTCCGGGACGAGCAAAGTTGCTTGAGAAGTTGCGGCTGCGAACGGCTGAGGACCTGCTTTGGTACTTGCCTAGAGACGCCTTAGATTTGACGGAAGTCACGGCAGTACGAGATTTGGAGTCTGACAAGATTCAAACTGTGCGTGGCATCGTCGTCGACTGCAACGTGCGTGAACTTTCACATGGTCGACGGATGACCGTTGTATTGTTGGATTGCGACGGTCAACACGTGCGAGGTACTTGGTTCAACCAGACCTGGGTACTGAAAAAGTTCCACGAAGGCGAGACAGTCTTGTTTTCTGGAAAACCAAAACGCCGGGGCGGGCGCTGGGAATTGTCCCATCCCCGTATTCAATGGATCGAAGACGATGAGCAAGCGGTCCACGCAGGCGTCTTGCCTCGCTACGGTCTGACTGACGGACTCAAAATGCATGATATGCGGCGAATCACACGCAAAGCCGCCGAGAAATTTTCGCATTTGGTGCCGGAATACCTGCCGAAACAGTTTCGCACTGAGCACAATTTGCCTCACATCACCGACGCCATCATGCAGGTCCATCGGCCGAAAAGTATGGACCAGTTCGACGCCGGCACACATCGAATTATATTCGACGATTTGTTGGAATTCCAATTAGGATTGGCCATGCGCCGGCGGGCGTGGAAGGCATTCGAAAGCTCGCCTTGTATGCCTACAAGTACGAAGGTTGATGCCCGCATTCGACGCTTGTTTTCATTTGATTTCACCGAGGGACAAAATCAGGCTGTGCGCGAAATCTCGGCCGATCTGGCCTCTGGACGATCGATGCACCGCTTGTTGCAGGCGGACGTTGGAGCTGGGAAGACGGCCATTGGAATTTATGCCATCCTGGTCGCTATCGCGGCTGGATATCAGGCCGTTCTAATGGCTCCGACTGAGTTGTTGGCTTTGCAGCACTGGCAGACAATTGAGGAGATTCTGACGCACAGCCAAGTGCAGCGGATACTGCTGACCGGAAACTTGACGTCTGCGCAACGAATAACAGCATTGGCCGACATCCAGTCTGGAAACGTTCAACTGATTGTGGGGACGCAAGCAGTGATTCAAGAGGACGTCAAGTTTTCGAAGTTGGGCTTGGCGGTCATCGACGAGCAACAAAAGTTTGGCGTTATGCAGCGTGCCCAATTTGCCGCGATCGACCGCCTGAAGTCTGACGATGTGGATCGGCCGCGGCAGTTGCCACACGTTCTGGTCATGACGGCAACTCCCATCCCGCGCAGTCTGTGTCTGACACAATTCGGCGATTTGGACATCACAACTGTGAAACAATTGCCTCCCGGCCGACAGCGAGTCGTCACTAGCCGAGTTTTCGATGCCGCATTGCGAAGCCGCGCGTGGCAATTTGTTCGTGATCGGTTGCGAGAAGGCCGTCAGGTGTATGTTGTCTGTCCACGGGTCGGGGAAGAATCAGTTGACGTCGTGGATGATCTGGTTGGAAGTGCGGAAGAGGTTTTCAGTCGGTTGACTGCTGGAGAGTTGAGAGAATTTCGAGTGGGTCTGGTTCACGGGCAAATGGATCGCCAGCGCAGAGCAAAAGAAATGGAATCATTTCGCAAGGGAGAAACGCAGGTGATTGTTTGCACAACAGTGGTCGAAGTTGGCGTTGACGTGCCGAACGCGACGCTGATGATCATTCAGCAGGCTGAACGCTTTGGTCTTTCGCAACTGCATCAATTGCGAGGCCGTATCTCCCGTGGAATTTTTCAGGGTTACTGTTTATTGTTTTCCGAAGCCGCGACCGAGGATGCGGTAAAGCGATTGGAGGCTCTGGAAGCGTCTACCGACGGATTCAAGATCGCCGAGGCTGACTTTGAACTACGCGGTCCCGGCGACATCTTGGGAACGCGACAACATGGTCAGTTGCCACTAAGGGTTGCTCACCTGCTTCGCGATCAGAATGTCCTAATCAAAGCTCGCAAGTCGGCGTTACGTTTAATTGAATCGGGCGAATTCGATGACTCGGAGTTTGTGCCATTAAAGATCCGCGTCCTCGATCGATTCGGCCAAATGATGGAGCTGTCAAAAAGTGGTTGAGCTTTCGCAGCAGTCAAGAGGATTAGGACACATGAGTGGACCGCAGTTATCTCACTCAGTCCTCGCAGGAAATGTACTATATGAGTAATTCATCGCAGGCCAATTCCGTCAAAGAACTCGTTCCGGACAACGTGATCCCGCACGCAAACCTGCCTGCCTTGCGCTACCGCGATCTTCCCGAGGCCATGCCGTGGACGATGCTGGTCGGTCCCAGCATCATGCTTGCCGGGTTGGCTCTCGGTTCGGGAGAATTCATTCTTTGGCCCCACATCACTTACAAAGCCGGTTTCGGTTTTTACTGGGCCTGCATGCTGGGAGTTACGACTCAGTTTTTCTTGAACATGGAGATCGAGCGTTGGACACTGATCACCGGTGAAAGCGCGATTACGGGCTTCTGTCGCCTGAGTAAACATTGGGCTTGGTTAATGTTGTTACTAAATATTCTGCCTTGGGCGTGGCCAGGTTGGGCGACTGGAGCAGCGAAGATTCTGAGTTGGATCATCTACGGACCGGTCGAAAAAACGACGGCCGAAGGCGTTGTGACCTATGGCGCCCACAACGCGTCCTATTTCGCGATTGCTGGTTTGATTCTCGTTGGAGTTGTACTGACTGCTGGGCCGGTTGTTTACAACACGGTCGAAAAGATCCAGACCATCTTAGTGTGTCTGATTCTGGTGTTGGTTGTGGTGCTGTCAATAATCGTGATTCGGCCAGATGCCGTCATGGCCATGGTCGCTGGAACGCGGAATATTGGTGGCATGCCCGATTTGGATTCTACCGGTCTGAACTTGATCGTTCTGTTAGGTGCGCTGGCGTTTGCAGGTGCCGGAGGCACGACAAATTTGGGACAAAGCAATTTTATCAAGGACAAAGGCTACGGCATGGGCAAATACATCGGTCGTATTACCAGCCCAATTACTGGACAGAAAGAAGCGATTGCCGACGTCGGTTACTACTTCAAGAACACGCCGGACAATTTTCAACGTTGGCGTCTATGGTGGAAGGCGGCGAATATCGAGCACTTTTGTAGCTTCTTTCTGACGTGCGTCATCTGTTTGTGTCTGATGTCATTAATTTCGTATTCCCTATTTTACGACAGTGCAGGGGTGCTGAAGCCGGGCATGGACCGATTCGGCGAAGGCATGGACTTCATCTGGGGTCAGGCTGAGGTGTTGGGTGAGCGGCCTATGGGTCGGCTGCTACAAATTGGTTTTCTGATAATGGGCGTTGCGGTGCTGATGACGACCGAACTGGGAATTTTGGATGTGGTGGCCCGGATTTCTACGGATATTGTTAAGGTCAATTATCTTCGCGACAACGAGTTTTGGTCACTAAGCAAACTGTATTTTGTGTTTCTGTGGGGCGAGATTCTGTTGGGGATCGGCATCCTGTTGATCGGCCTGGACAAGCCAATGTTGTTGCTGGTCACTTCAGCTGCGATGAACGGCGTCGTAATGTTACTGTACTCGCTGATCCTGTTATATATGAACAACAAAATCCTGCCGCGCACTCTATCGATGAGCCCAGTACGATTTGTCGCCCTAGTTTGGTCGTGTGCATTCTTTGGTTATTTCAGTTTCCAAGCGATAAAATTGACAGTAATTCCTTATTTATATGGAGCGGCAGAAAAAATTCGGGTCGAGTTATTGGGATTTTGAGTCAGCAGAAGGAAGTCATTCCATCACGTCATCGAGTGCTGAAATTCCGACGATTGCCAAGTGCCACACCAGCACGCGTTTGCGGTTCGCTTGGACTCCGTACCGTTTTAGTTCCAGTACATACATTTCCCGAGTAGTCGTCGAGTCCCGTAGGTCGTGGACGTCCACGTCTTTGAGAATCACGTACCGATCGTTGCCACCCACCAGCGTTCCTGCATAGACAAAGCGGCTGCTGGCATCCAGGACAACTTTGCGTCCGATCAGCTTCTGGAATGTGTCGTCTGACTCAGACATGACAGTGTTCCTGAGGTTTCTTCGCATTTGTCATCGAACTCTCAGAAAGCGATCATTTGTCATTCGTGATTGTTTGTTTTCTTCGTCACGTCGGTAATCGTATCGACAACAAGCCGACTCACCACTTCATGCCCAAGGGGTGTGAGGTGACTATCCAGAGGGTAGTATACCAATTCGCCGTCTGCTGCCTTGGCTTCAAGTGCCTCTGTCGTGTCCACGAAGACGACGTCTAACTCGTCGCATACACCTTTGAGCTGTGTTGCCATCGACATGTGTTTGGGAATGCGTAACGCAGGCAGCCGATTCACTTTCTCTTGAGACCAATCATCAAATCTGATGAATTGTCCCATCACTGTCAGCTTTGTTGGAATAAATACAACCAATAATGAAATCCTGAGTTGCTTGAGTTGACGACTTCCCTGTTTCAGGGCAGCGACGATCGGCTTCCAACCAAGATGCTCGACACGTTGCCCTCGACCGTAGTATTCAATCGGAATTTGGTCTGGCGACGGCACGAACAAGAACCGGACCTCACAATGACTGCCATCTGCACGGTGGTAGTCGCCGGCCCACCAGTTGCGTTCGTGCCTCACAAAACAGCGAAACAGCAAATGTGTAATGGACTGTTGCTCCCACCGGCTCGTACCGTCCGGTTGTTCCGTCGACGGATAACCTCCTTTCCGCCAATCCGCATACCTCCGTGATTCCACCAAATCGTTTCCTTCACAGATTTGCCATACAACGAGTTTCGGATCACATTTCAGGCCATACCGTTGAAGAACCACTAACTCTGCCGGTGGCGGATACCCACAAAGCCCCAAGTTCCGCGCCGTGAGATTTAGTTTAGTGGCTGTCAATCTGACAAACGATTCTTCCTCCAACACGTTACCTGCTTCGGTAAACGAGTCACCAATAAACACCAGATCGGCCTGCTTGATGTCCTTTGAATTACGAAAACCGTCCGCGTCTGTTTGGAAGGTCAACCAACGTCCATTTGTCTGGTCGAGCAGTCGTACTGCAAGATCGCCCCGAGACCATCCTTCCCAATTGATGTGGGGTGGTCGAGTGTAAGGTAGCTTCGCGCCTTCTGAATCGTCGGCCAACAGGTCGTCCGTGTTCTCATTGTAAAACGGATTGTTTGTTCGTGGTACGAGAGTTGCGATAACTTCTACGCACAGTAATGTGGCACTACCACTAATCCAAATCGAAACGATTTGGATTAGTCTTCGTCTCCGCTTACGGCGTTTGGTCACTGCAACGCAGAGTATGGAAACAAAGACCAAACTGGTCCCGAGCGCTAGCATAAATTCTGCGTAGTTGAACCGTCCCAGAGCGGTATGCGATTTACTGTCAGGAGACCACCAAGTGAACAAACAGGTCAGGCCGGTCGCCACAGTAAACACGAACCAGGGATGTCGGTTACGCTTGTTTTCGCGATCCATATTCTTAGCGATTCGGATGCGGTTTCGCACAAGAACAAACGGCCGTATGCAAGACCATGCGACGGCTCACGATGGAAACAGAAAACTCGCACCATCGCGATTTTATTTGAACAAAATCGCGTTTTCCAATCAAGGTGGACTAAGAGGGCTCAGTCCGATCGATATCACCATCTTCTTGGCGATGATGCTCTTGGTAACCGATTCATTCAGGTCTTCGAAAACAGTGTTATAGTGTTGGGGACGTTTCTGTTCGGAGCAACATATGATTCTGTGATTTTTAGGGGCAATAACGGTTTACGGTATTTTCATCAGCCGGAATACTTCAACAAGGTCCTTTTATTCTCTTAAATAGTTCTTTTGTTCGACCGTGCTGCACTGCAGGAACCATGCGTTATGGGAGCGGCATCAGGATGCCGTTTTGACGAACGTACGATGGACGTCGCTGTATACGTGTTGCTTTTTGGCCACAGCGAACTCGCTAAAACCCGTGAATATCTCTCGTTTCCGTGGCCTTGGCTGGAACCGGTTTCCATCATTTTAATTTTACCGGAGACGGTAGATATGACTGCCAACATGTTTATGTGCCGCGACAAAAATCCATAAAGTCTACAAACCTTTTGGACTTTGGAATGAGTTCACACGGTATACGACATTGACTAAAAAGCATAAGGCACCATTAACTGCTAATTGAAGGAATGGAGGAGGTTGCGGATCAGAACATTGTAGTAGAAGAACGTCAATCGTTACGAAGACGTTCACGCCTGTGATCTGATCGGTCTAGACCGTCTCATTCGTGCTAATACCAACGCTGCAAAGCACCAACAGACCAATGCCAGCAGAGAGATTCGGGTGCCCCAGCGCAGCGAGGCGGGATCGTAGTCCCATGTGATCACATGCTCACCGCGTGGAACATCTACGCTGCGGTACATTCCATCGACGATGACCGGATGAGCCAGACAGTCGTCCACGCGCACGTTCCAGCCGGGATACATTAAGTCCGTCAAGATCAATCGTCCGCCATCGGGAGATACGGCTTTAATTACGACGTGGTTGGGATGATAGGTTACAATCTGGGCCGACGCTCCCTCTCGTGGTGACTGCCAACTTATTCGTCCTCGAGTTGACTGCAACTCGTAGAAAAAGAATCCTTCAGGTCTAGCAAAGACAGTATTAAGTATAGGATCGTGTGCCCTTTCTATGATGGGGATGACTGGCCACAATTTTCTGTCAAGGGGCTGAAAACTAAGAATGTGTGTGACACCGGCGCGCTGGAGCCAATCAATCTGGTCCGGCATTGGAGGCTGATCGAAGGGAAAAGGTTGCGGCATCGAAGTCTCCTCGGCCACGTAAGCGCGTGGGGACAGTCCCAGGAAGGTCGGTGTGACTGCGACGCCGAAAATTGTTAGCAGATTTTGACCTGGTGCGAAAACGCGAACTGGTTGCGGTTGCTCTTGTGCAAACCGATCGAGGTTAGACTTGGAGCGGAATTCGACCGGAGCGTTCGCCAATAGCGAGGCAAATGTCACAGTGCGGCTGACAACGTACAGGTCGCTTACGGTCAGCAGCAGCAGCGATGCAATCCAAGCAACACGGGTGGCACCGACAAGCCTTGCAGCGATGTCTTGATAAGTTGCTCCCGCCAGCATGGCTCCTGCCAGAGTCACCAAGATTCCGTATCGTGCGGAATTGCTAAAATATCCAAATCCTGGAATGTATTTGAGTACAGGAGTCAACCAGCCCGTTGTCACGATCAGTGCAACGCTTCCCAGCAGAATCA